>JANNSW010000151.1:0-6863 GCA_031403055.1 Hyphomicrobiaceae bacterium
GCGAAGATCGGGCTTGCCCATGCGGAACCGTTTACGTTCCTCTCGCTGCGCTACATTCTCGCGTTCGTGCTGCTGCTGCCGATTGCACTCGTGCTGAGGCCGGCGCTCCCGCGTGAAGCGAGGGAGTGGTGGCATCTGCTCATCTCCGGCTTTCTCATCCAGGGTTGCTATTTTGGGCTCTCATACTTTGGATTCTGGCTCGGCGTGTCTGCCGGGGCGATTGCGCTCATCGTGTCGCTGCAACCAATCCTGGTCGGACTGCTTGCGCCTTCGACAGTCGGGGAGAAGGTCGGGATCGGACGCTGGATCGGGCTCGGACTCGGGCTCGCGGGTGCGGCGCTCGTCATCGCCGCACGCTCCCGGGTCGAGGCGACCTCGATGATCGGTGTTGGCTGCGCGGGCGCTGCGCTCTGCTGCATGACAGCCGCGACGCTGCTCGAGAAGCGTGCCGATGTGAAGGTCCACCCGGTGATCTCCAATCTCGTGCAGTACGCAGTCGGCATCGCGGCGGTCACACCATTCGCGCTATTGATCGAGAACGTCAGGATCGACTGGGCGCCGGAGTTTCTCGCTTCGCTCGCCTATCTCGTCGTCGGCAACTCGCTGATCGCCATCACGTTGCTGCTCGCCATGGTGCGGCATGGGGAAGCCTCGCGCGTCTCGGCGCTACTGTTCCTGGTGCCTCCGCTCGCGGCCCTGATCGCCTGGGTGCTGATCGGGGAATCGATGCCGCCGCTCGCCTGGGCGGGCTTCGGTGTTGCGGCCGCTGGCGTGCTGATTGCGACCCGCTCGCCGGTGCCGGCCAAGGCTTGACGGTTTGCCCTTTCAGCTAGGGAGCTGCCTAGTGCTCGATTCGCTGAAAAGCTGGTATTGTTCGATCATCGGACCAAGAAGTCTCCCGGAAAAACGGGATCCGAAGCTCTGGAACACGGGTCGGGCTGTCATCGTCTCACGAAAATGGAGCAGACATGCGAACTCACCGCCAAGTTTCAGTCCAAGCCGCCCACAAGAACAAGCTGACCGCCGTCAATATGCTCGAGATGCTGCACGAGATCCGCGACGAAGCGCGATTGGATGCTGTGATGCAGAATTTTGCCTCCTCGATCGGCTCCGCGATCTCCATCCTCGACGAGCTCAGAATGGCTGCCTACGCGGCCATGCAGGAAGCCGATGCCATGCGGCCGGCCAACCTTCCCGCAGGCCTCGGATCGAAGTTGCACTGAGCGAGCGGACCGCCAGGCGATCACGGCCGACCCTGGCATCGGGACTACGCCCGCAGGTGAATGCGGCCGCTGGAGCTATCGGCACCAGCGGCTCCGCCAGCCCGCGGCAGCACACCGCGTTGCCAAAAATGATCGCGGCAGCAGTCACTTCTGCCACGCTCCGGCCCGCTTTCCTCTTGGCCGAATCGCTGCTCTCACCCATAGTGCATTCATTCGGAAGCGATTCGTGCGCTGGCCCGGGGTAGTTGGTATTGCGCCCCGGACGTCACAAGCCTGCGTATGCACAACGCCCGAGTGGGGCTGCCGTTTGGTTTCGCCGCTTGGTTTGGCGGGACGCCGTTCAGCAGTCGCACTGCGTGTTTTGAGAGCGTTGTGTCGGCTCGAACGAATTTCCGAAGACGGATTTCGAGGGCCGGTGCGCGCTGTGATCGGCAACCGAGGCACAAGCAGGCATGGTCGCCAGCCAGCTCAACCTGTCGACATCAGCCAAGATCGTGCTGCTGCGCATTGGCGCCGCGGCGGATGCCGGAATTGCCTTGTCGATCCTCACGGCCGACCTCGAGCGCCTGACCCGCCAGCCCGGCAAGCCAGGTGCAGCCCTGAACGACCTGCCGGCAGCCCTCGTCCAGCTCGCCGCCGCGGGTTTGATCCGCTCGCGCCGCCGCAGGCACTGGCTGGCGGCCGCCGGTCATCTGGAGTTCCGCAAGCTGACCGGTACCCGGCCGGGAGCGGCCATCAGCTGGGCCGGGCTTCGCGATACCAGGCTGATCGCCATGACGCTCGGCCTCGAGCATGTATCCGAGATCGCCGCATTCCGGTTGCGGCCCGTTCGCGCGCTGAGATGCGCGGTGATCGCTCGCGCTTTTCGCCTGCCCGACCGGGCAGCAGCAAGTCCGAGGACGCTGCTCGCGCTCCTGGCCAGGCTGGCGCTGGCGAAGCAGGCTTCACTTCCCCCGCGCAAGTCCAATCGCCTCAGTGCTCACGAGCAGCGCCGTCTGGCCGCGCAACTCCTCGGCAAGCCGCGCGCCGTCGCCAGCGACGACGAGCTGATGAGCGCACTCGCTGCCGACGTTACGAATGCCGAGGGGACGGGTGCCTCCGCCCTTCGCCGCGCCCTGCTGCGCCGCCTGCTCGTGCCCACCGAGCCACAGCCCGACCTCGTTGCCCTGGCTGCCGCCGACGTGGCGCGAGCGCACGCCCGCGGCATTCCCGGCAGCCGCCGCATTTTCGTGGCCGAGGCGATCGGCATCCTGCGCCGCGACCACCCCGACTGGCGGGTGAATGACGAGCGCCTGAAGGCGATGCTGGTGGACGCCCACAAGCAGGGCAAGCTTCACCTCGCCGCTGCCGATCTGAGGGGCGGCGCCAATCTGGCGATGATCCGAGCCTCCGAGGTCCGGCACCTGGGCGGAACCTGGCATTACATCCGCGTGGAGGACGAGTAGCCGATGGTGCTCCCGCTGCCGCCGTCGATCGACCCGGAGCTGCTCAGCGGCGTGTTCGAGCATTCGATCACCTGGGAGGATGACATCTGGAGCGCGGATGCGCTCGACGTCGTCGAGGTGCACGAGCCCGCGCGCCGGAAATTCGACCAGGTGCTCAACGCCATCAACGAGGGCCGCAGCTCGGCAACGAGCCGCATCCTCCTGTTTCACGGCCCCTCCGGCGCCGGCAAGACCCACCTGATGCGGGCGCTGCGCACGCGCGCCCACACAGGCCGCAAGGGCTATTTCGGCTACGCCCAGATGACGCCTGACGTCGGCAACTACGCCGAGTACTTCTTGCGCCGGCTCATCAACTCGCTCGAGAAACCCTATGATCCCAGCGGCGCGGGCGAAAGCGGCCTGATGCGGCTCTCGAACCTGCTGGTCGGACGCGCCAGCGTGCTCGTGCGCGGCTCCCTCGAGCAGCTGCGCGAGGCGGCGATCGAGGGCGACATGCTCTCCCGGCTGATCGTGGTGCTCGCCGACGGTATCGTCGCGTCGCCGGAGTTCCACGGCCACAACCTCGACATCAACATCGTGCGCGCGCTGCTCTATCTCCAGCGCAACGATCCCCGCATCGATCAGCGCGTCCGCCAGTACCTCTACGCCCGCCCGATCAACGAGCTGTCGCAGCCCCTCGTGGGCGCGCTCGATCCGATCGAGGGCCAGGATCGCGCCTTCGAGATCATCGAGTGCGTCGGACGCATCATGCGGATCCTCGATCGTGCGGCGCTGGTGTTCTCGATCGACCAGGTCGAGGACCTGCGCTTCTTCGTCAACCCGGCCGAGCGCTTCCAGCAGGCCGTGCGCGACCTGATCCAGATCGCCAATCGCGTGCCCACCTCGATCGTGCTGATCGCCTGCCTCGATGATTTCTACGCCGAGACCCGCGATTGTCTCCCGCAGTCCTTCATCGATCGCGTCGAGAAGTCCGGTCCCGTCCGGCTGAACGAAGCCCGCTCGGCCCCCGAAGCCCGCCTCATTCTGGGCAGGCGGCTCGCGACCGCACTTGCCCAGCAGAGCATCCCCGCAGGCAGCCTGACGGTGGAAGCCGTGCTGGGCGAGGGCTATTTCGCCGAGGTCGCCGGGCTCTCGACCCGCAAGCTGCTGGAGGAAACCCACCGCCGCTGGCAGCGCTCCCTCGGCCTCGCCGCCGAGGAGGAAGCGGCGCCGGTCGCAGCCCCATTGCCCGCCGACGACGTCAAGGCCGCGCAAGCGATCAAGATACTGTGGGATCGCCACAATCAGGATTTCGGCGCCGAGGTCCCGGCTGACGAGCAGGAGCTGCTGTCGATCCTGGTGAAGGCGCTTGCCGCCGCCGCCGAGGAGATGGGCGGCGAGGTCAAGACCGAGTTGCAGACGCTGGGCGAGCTCGACGAGGCGGCAGGCCTCGACCTGAAGGTCAGCCACCGCGGCAGCCGTCCCTTCGAGAGCCGGGTGTTCCTGTGCAACCGCTCCAACCAGGGTGGCGGCTTCAAGCGCCAGCTCGAGCGGGTGCTGCAGTCGAGCGAGGGCCGCCACGGCGTGCTGATCCGCGCGGGCGATTATCCCCCCAACGCCAAGAGCCAGGCCGCCCAGCTCGTCCGCCGGTTCCAGCAGGCGGGCGGCACCAAGATGGTGATCCCCTCCTATGACTGGGAGCGCATGCTGAGCCTGGAAGCCTTTCGCGCGCGGCACGGCGCGGAGCCCGCGCTCGGCGCTTGGGCGGTGGCCGCCAAACCCTTGAGCTCGGTGCCATCGGTGCGCGAGCTGCTGCGCCTCGATCTGCTGGAGACGCAACCGGAAACCGCGGGCGCTGCCCAGGCGGCGGCACACGGCATCAGCGGCGCGAGCGCAGGCGCCTCGCCCAACCCGGTGGTGAAGGCTGCGCCGCGCGGCAGCCTGTTCCGCTCCGCGCTCGCCGAGCTGAAGCGGCTGGGCGGAGCGCTCACCCTTGCCCATCATCGCGACAGCCTGCCTGTTGCGATCGTTGCGGAGCCGGCCGCCAGCGATACCGTGGTCCCAGACGCGTCCGCTCTCCCGTTCCACGACGGCGATCTCGCGACCGTCGATTCCGAAAGCTTCCTGATCGGCGCGGCGGCCGACGATCCGCGCTCGGATATCCTCCTGACCAAGCAGATCCTCAGACGCCACGCGGCCGTGCTCGGCGGCTCGGGCTCGGGCAAGACCACGCTCGCCCTCTCGGTCATCGAGCAATTGCTGCTGCGCGGCATCCCGGTCGTGCTGATCGACCGCAAAGGCGATCTCTGCAGCTATGCCAACCCCGATGTCTGGCGTCAGGTCCCCGGCGAATCCGAGGAGCGTCGCGGCATGCGCGAGCAACTCGCCGCCTCGATCGACGTCGCGGTCTATACGCCCGGCCGCACCTCGGGCCGGCCGATCAACATCACGCTGCTGCCCAACGGCATCGCCGAATTGCCCGGCCACGAGCAGCAGCTGCTCGCCAACGTCTCGGCGGCCGCGATCGGCGAGATGCTGCATCTCAGGCACTCGGCAACCCATCAGAAGATGAGCGGCATCCTCGCGGTCGCCCTCAGGGTGCTCGGCGCCAAGAGCCGCAGCGAGGTGCGCCTGTCCGACTTGATCCGCCTGCTGGAGGAGGACGACGAGGAGCTGGTCGAGCTGACGAGCCGGATGGACCCCTCGGGCCGGGCGCGGCGCGATCTGATGGGCCAGCTCGATGCGCTGCTCCACCGCAACGCAGCCCTGTTCGACGGTCACGGCGAGTCGCTCAGGATGGAATCGCTGCTCGGCATCGGCCAGTTCGCGCGGGCGGGCCGCACCCGGCTCTCGATCATCTACACCGGCTTCCTCGGCGACAACGAGAACGTGCTGTTCTGGGTCTCGCAGTTCCTGTCGGAGGCGCTGCGCTTCTGCCAGCGCAATCCCAACGACAATCTGCAGGCCGTGATCATGTTCGACGAGGCCGATCTCTACATTCCCGCCCAGTCGAAACCCGCCACGAAAGAACCGCTCGAGAGCCTGTTGAAGCGCGCCCGCTCGGCCGGCGTCGGCATCATGCTGGCGACGCAATCGCCGGGCGACGTCGACTACCGCTCGCGCGACCAGATCACCTCCTGGTTCATCGGCCGCGTGCGCGAGGATACCGCCTTGAAGAAGTTGCGCGCGGCCTTCCAGTCGCAGGCCGGCCTCGATCCTGCCCACGTGCTGCCCAACCAGACCGTCGGCGAGTTCCACCTGATCCAGGAAAGCCGCGTCCGCGCCATCCGCTCGCGCCGCTCCCTGATCAGCGCCGACCAGGTCCCCTTCGACCGCATCGAGCTGCTCGCAAGGGAAACGCGGCGCCAGGAAGCCCAGCAGCTCAGGCTGGATTTCGGCAAGGACTGATCGGCCGGCATGGCCGCGCCAACGCCAACGCTGCCGGCGCTGGCGGCTCCAGCGCCGGTCCGAGGCAACGGGACACGGAGCGCCGCGGTTGCTGCCGGTGGATTGCCGGCACCCGTCTTACCGCACCCGTCTCCCCGGAAGCGGCCGCAGGCCGCTATCCGGGGCCCAGAGTCCCGCACACCAACCCATCACGGCTTCGCCGGCACCACCCGAGGCGAGACGAGCCCCACGACCCCGTCCCACGCCGCCACGAGCCGCTCATCCCAGGTGAGAGGCGGCGGCTCATGGTCCTGGTAGGGCCAGAGTTTCATGCCATGGCACCAGCGCGGTGCCGTGGGTGCGAGGTGAAACCTCTGGCGTTGGGCCGGTGTCAGGCAACGGGGCACGGTCGATCTGACCTCGTCGACCAGGGCTTGGGTGCTGGCGAGTACGGGCCACAGCCGCGCCGTGTTGTCATGGGAGCCGGTGAGGACCAGCCGCCCGTCGGGCGAGAAGGCGACGGCGAAGACCAGGCTCTCGTGGCCGGCCAGCGTCAGCGTCGCCACGGCCCTGCCGGTCGCGGCCTCCCACAGCCGCGCCGTGTTGTCCGCGGAGCCGGTGAGGACCACCCGCCCGTCGGGCGAGAAGGCGACGGCGGTGACGTAGCTCTCGTGGCCGGCGAGCGTCGCCACGGCCTTGCCGGTCGCGGCCTCCCACAGCCGCGCCGTGTTGTCCCCGGAGCCGGTGATGACCAGCCGACCGTCGGGCGAGAAGGCGACGGCGAAGACCCGGCTCTCGTGGCCGGCCAGCGTCGCCACGGCCTTGCCGG
>JANNSW010000152.1:0-2485 GCA_031403055.1 Hyphomicrobiaceae bacterium
ATTGGCGGGCCGATCGGCGCGCTGTTGGGCGGCCTGGCCGGCCATTTCGCCGTCGACCGTCAGCGCGGCCCTGGCGGGCCGGCGCAGAACGAGGTCGCCTTCACGGTCGGCGTGATCGCGCTCGGCGCCAAGATGGCCAAGGCCGACGGCGTGGTCACGCCCGACGAGATCAACGCCTTCCAGGACGTGTTCAAGGTGCCGCCGGGCGAAGCCGACAATGTGCGGCGCATCTTCAACCTCGCCAAGCAGGACGTGGCGGGATACGAATCCTATGCCGAGCAGCTCGCCTCGATGTTCCACGAGGAGAAGCAGTTGCTCGAGGACGTGCTCGAAGGGCTCTTTCACATCGCGACCGCCGATGGGGTGCTGCACGAGGCGGAAGAGCACTACCTCAAGCAGGTCGCCAAGCGCTTCGGCTTCACCAAGGACGAGTACCGGATCATCCGTGCGCGCTACCTGCCCGAGGAGGAGCGCAGCCCCTTTCGCGTGCTCGGTGTCGGGCCAGAGATCGGCAGTGACGAGTTGAAAGCGCATTACCGCCGGCTCGTGATCGAGAACCATCCCGACCGGGCGATCGCGCGCGGTATGCCACCGGAGTTCATCAGGATCGCGACCGAAAAGCTCGCCGGCATCAATGCCGCCTACGAGACGATCCGCCGTGATCGCGGCCTCGCATGACCATTGCGGCGCGGCCCGCCTTGGTCGAGGGGGGCTGGGTGCTGCGCGACCTCGCGCTGTTGCTGCTCGTCCAGTTCGTGTGGGGCGCGAACTGGGTGCCCTCCAAGATCGCGGTTGCCGAGATCCCGCCGCTGATGCTGATGGCGATCCGGTTTGGGCTGCTCGCGCTCGCCTATCTGCCGTTCATGCGCTGGCATCCCCGCGAGATGGGTGTGCTGCTCGCGGCCGCGCTCACCAATGGGGCGCTGCATTTCGGGCTGTTGTTCGTCGGGTTGTCGCTCGGCGGCGAGATCGCGCCGCTCGCGGTGGTGGTGCAGCTGGGCATTCCGTTCGTGACCCTGCTGTCGATGGTGTTTCTGGGCGACCGGGTCGGGATCTGGCGGGCGGGGGCGCTCGCGCTCGCCTTCGGGGGGTCGCTGGTCGTGGGTTTCGATCCGCGCGTGCTCACCTACATCGACGCCGTCCTCGTCTGCGTATCGGCGTCCTTCATGTGGGCGATCGGCGCGATCATGATGCGCAAGCTGAAGCATATCAGAGTGTTCGATATGCAGGGCTGGATCGCCATGCTGGCCTGGCCGCCGCTGCTGGCGGCGTCGCTACTGCTCGAGCCGGACCCCGTGGGCCACGTGCTGGCGTCGAGCCCTGCGACCTGGGTTTCGATCGCCTATCTGGTGATCGGGGCGAGCATCGTCGGGCATGCCGGGTTCAATTACCTGCTGCAGCGCTATCCGATCCCGAAGATGGCGCCGTTCCTGCCGATCGCACCGCTGTTCGCCTCGTTTCTCGGCATCGTCTGGTTCGGCGACGAGATCACCTGGCGGATCGCGCTCGGCGGCGCCATGACGATTGCCGGCGTCATCATCATCACGATCCGGGAAGGGCGGCGCGGCCGGCCTTGATGGGGCGGGCGTGGGGCGGTTACTCACCACTCGACGGCCTGCCGACAGTATCCTTCCTCCGCCGGGATGACGTTGCGGCCGGGTGTGGAGCGGTCGAGTGCTGCTCAGCCCTTGCCCTCGAGCCACGCGATCCGAGGAAATCACTCACTTGTTGGGATCAGAAAGCTTCTTCGTCAAGCTCGACGCTGTCGAGATTTCCACCGACCTGCTTGATGAGCTCGATTTTGTGACCCCTGAGGGAATTTCCGGACTTGGAGAACTCGAGTTTCGCGTCAGCCTCGTGAAACCTCGTCTCGCATGGTCCAAAGAGATTCTTGTCGCCGTACCATACCGGACCTGTAGCGTATCGTAACACAAATGTGCCGAGCGGCACATCAGTCCGGTACGTGGAGCCGGCACGCATGAAAATGATCAGCTCAGCATCCCTTTTGCTATTCGGATTCGACAATTTTAGGTAGTACATATCATCGCCCTCTGGTGTAGTAACCTGAAAGGGAGCGAGGCGTTTCTTCTTGTTGATGATCTTATACACACCTTGCTTCGGCGGCTTCTGGGATTTCAAGCTGGTAAGGCCTGACAAGAAGGCGTCCACCTTGCATTTCTTTTCGATACGCTCCTGCGAGCAACCGTGCTGCGTGAGCAATGCAATCTGTTCCGGAGTGCAGGCATGGCCCGATGCGGGCAGGGCTGCTACGAGCAGGCCAACAAGCAACCAGCATCTCATGGTTTCGCCTCCCCGTCGTATCGCGTCAAGTTGCTGTTGCTACCACACGCGTTGTAACCTGGCAATCACGATTCAAATCATGCTTCTGTCCGCCTTGACCATTGCTGCCGCCCGTACCGGCCTCGCCGCCCGCGCCTTCTCGGCGCTCGAGCTGACGGATGCCTATCTGGCTGCGATCGAGGCC
>JANNSW010000153.1:0-5537 GCA_031403055.1 Hyphomicrobiaceae bacterium
CGCCCGGCTCGGCGCGTCGGCAGCCGAGGCAGCCTAGCCTTATCCGTATCCGTCGTTCACAACCGGCACTTTCGGTTGGAAACCATTTACCAATGCTTGCCAGCTAGGCTGACGCCGCTGGCCACCGCACGGTTGCATCCGCATCCCCCGCCTAGCCAGCGCCATGACTTCGGCCCGCTGTCGCCGGGTTCGAGGAGTAGGCGTAGCACACGCTCGACGAGCGCTGTTGTTGCGCCGTTGCGTTCGAGTTGGGAGTGTTTGGCCCGTGCGGATCGTGCTCGTAGCAGCCGTTGCTGCCTCTATCTGTGGTGCCGGTGCCCTGCTGCACTCGGCGGGATCATTTGCCGCACTCACCGTCGCGGGCGCTGCAAGCTCGGCGCACTCCGCCCATGTGGCCAGCTCGAGACCCGCGGCAGAGGAGTTGGAGCGCTCGCTGTCGACGCACCTGTTGCGCGCGCTGGAGCGGCTCGACACCGCCGATATCGAGGAGGCAACCGAAGGGCGCCGCTTCGGCCGGGCATCGGGCTGGTACTGGTCCTATTGGGCGCGCGGGGCAATCGCCATGCATCGCGTGACCGGCGATGCCGAGCTGATCGAGCGTGTCCTCGATGGCATCGAGCTCTATCGGTCGCTGGCCGAGCGCCACGCCGCGATCGACGGCTTCGGCTGGTACACGATCGAGACCGGCACGGGGATCCGCTATCGCGAGGTGACGGTCGCGGGCCTCATCGTCGCGCCGATGGTCGAGCTGCTGCTCGCCGCCCG
This sequence comes from Hyphomicrobiaceae bacterium, assembly GCA_031403055.1. Classification (GTDB taxonomy): domain Bacteria; phylum Pseudomonadota; class Alphaproteobacteria; order Rhizobiales; family Hyphomicrobiaceae; genus JANNSW01. Next base: position 766 of record JANNSW010000153.1, read on the forward strand.
CACGGACCCCGCCATCGAGACGATCGTCGGCGGCCGCGAGGCCATGATCCTCGACACCATCGAGCGCGGCATCGCCGGCCTCGACCGGCTCTACCGCGAGGACGGCGGGAACGGCTACTACCAGATTGCCGAGCCGGGCGAGCATCACGGCAAAGTCGAGCCGCTCAACCGCATGGGGTTGCTCGCCGCCCAGCTGTTCGGCCTCGCCGAGCTGACCGGCAAGGCCGAGTATGCCCACAAGGCCCGCGCCATCGCGACGACCTACAAGTCGGCACTGACCCAGCACGGCAACGGCACCTATTCCTGGCCCTATTGGCCTCAGCCGGGCAAGCTCACGGGCGCGGGCGAGAATTTCTGGAAGGCCTCGGTCTCGATCGAGCTTGCCAGGGCCGCCTACCGGGCCGGCGTCGTATTCGACCGCACCGATATGGAGCGGATCGCTGCCATCGCCGACCGGACGATCCTGGTCGATGACGGGGTGGGCGGCTTTGCGCTGCGCCGCCTGATCGATCCGCGCGCCGAGCCGATGCCGCCGGCCAAGGTCGCAACGCCCGGACGATTGCTCTCACTCGGCAGCTGGTATGCCTATGCCTGCTTCCGCGAGGGCCTTTCGACCAAGCTCGACGGCTTCCTGTTCGCGCGCGACCCGGCCTTTTATCGCGCCTTTCCCCGCGCCGCCTGGGGTCTGGCCGAGAGCCTCGCCGCTGAGAAGGACCCGACACGCTGCGGGGCGCACCTCGCAGGGCTTTGACCTACCGGCGGGCTGGGGGCTCGCCGGCGACGCCTGCAAAGTACGCGACGAGAAAATCCGCGAAGGCGCGGGTTGCCGGCCGCAACTGCAGCCCCGCATCGCGCACGCAGACGATCTTGGGTTTGATCACCTTGTCGAGCAGCTCGAGCGTTTTCAATCGCTTGCCGTCATAGGTCTCGAGCGAGCGGATCGGGCTCGTCAGGATCGAGTAGCCGAGGCCGTTCGCCACGAACGAGCGCACGGCCTCGATCGATTGCGTCCGGTAGCGCAGATCGGGGGTGAGCCCTACCGCGCTGAAGAGAGCGGCATAGTACCGCTGGCTGATCGGCAGATCGGGCAGGATGCAGGGGTCCGCGGCCAGCTCACGCAAATGCACCCTGCCGCGCCGTGCCAGCGGATGGCACGCATGCACGATCACATAGGGCGCTACCTCCATAAGCTCGGTGATCTCGAGCCTTTCCTCGGACAGCAGATCATAGGTGATCGCCAGCTCGATCTCGCCGTTCCTGAGGCTGGCGAGCAGCCCCTCCTGATCCTCATCGCGAAGCCGCACCTGGATCTCGGGATGGCGTAGGGCGAACTGGCGCGCGATGTCGCCGAAGAAGCGGCCGGCGAGATAGCCCAGGCACCCCACATGGATGCTGCCTTGCGGCTCCCGGCTGCTCGCGACCATGGTGGCGATCAGATCATCGACGCGCGCGAGCACGTCGCGGGCCTGTTGCAGCAGCGTGCGCCCGGCGGGCGTCAGCGCCATGCCCTTGGAATGCAGCCGCAGGAAGAGCTGGGCCCCGAAATCGGCTTCGAGCTGGGCGACGGCGGTCGAGACCGATGGCTGGGAGACGTTGAGTGTTGCTGCCGCATTGGTTACGTTGCCGTGCTCGGCAGCGGCCACGAAATAGCGCAGCTTGCGCAACGTCACGTCCATTGGAAAATCCGATCCCGATCATAGCGAGATAGTATTTCACCACGAATGCCGCCCGTGTGACAACAGCGCGACCAGAGCGACGAGGGAGAAAGCCATGCCAGCGCGTGCTGCCACGGTAGCCAAAACCGAGACCGACTACATCGTCAGCCGGTCGATCACGCGCACCCATGGCGAGCCGTGCCTGCGCAACAGCGCGGACTATGTGGAGAGCCTGCGCGACGGCCGGTCGGTCGTCCTCAATGGCCGCGACGTCGCCGACGTGACGACGGAGCCGACGCTGCTGCGCGGCATCGAGACGATCGGCGGCTACCTGGACGCCCAGTTCGATCCCGCCGTGCGCGACGAGATCACCATGGTCGATGCCGCGACGGGTGAGCGCTCGTCGACCGCGTGGCTGGTGCCGCGCACCAAGGAGGATCTGCGCCGCTACGACCGCATGATCCGCCACTCGACCTACCGCACCTTCGGCGTCTATGGCCGGCCGCCCGACTACGGCCCGGTGAAGGCGATCTCGTTCGTCGCCTGGAACCATCTGATCGGCAAGCGGGAGCCCGAGGCGATCCACAAGATCAATCACTTCATGGAGGTCGGGCGCCGCAACAACCTGACGAGCGCCGACGTGATCGTCGACGTGCAGGCGAGCCGCAAGCTTGCACCCGCCGATGTGAAGGGCCGGCTGCGCGTGGTCGAGGAGCGGCGCGACGGCATCGTCGTCTCGGGCGCCAAGGCCGGCAGCTCGGTGCTGGCCCAAGGCAACATCGGCACCATCTCGATGCCGCCGCCAGCCGGCACGCTGCCCGAGGAGTGCATGATCTGGGCGGCGATTCCGGCGAACGCGGCCGGCCTCAAGCTGCTGCTGCGCGAGGCCGTGCTGACGGGCGCCGAGAACGCCGAGGATCATCCCCTCGATATCGACGGCGAGGAGGCGGACGGCATCCTTCTCTTCGACAGGGTGCTGATCCCCTGGGAGTACGTGTTCAGCTACAAGAACCCGGTCACGGCCGACATCTACAACGTGCTCGGCCAGTTCGCCTTCTTCAAGATCGCGACGCGCCTCTCCTACCGCGCCGAGATCTTCGCGGGCACCGCCCAGATGATCGTCGACGCACTCGGCACCGACCACATCCAGCCGGTGCGGGCGCTCGTCGCCGAGGTCTGCCAGTACGCGGCGCTGCTGCGCGGCATGATGGTCGCCGCGATCGAGCAGGCCCAGCCCACCGAGAGCGGCGTGATGCTGCCCAACCACGCCTGCGTGACGGCCGGGCGGCTGCTCTCGATCGAGCACTACCCCCGCATCATGCAGCATCTGCGCGAGTTGTCGGGTCAGGGTCTGATGAGCCGGGTGCCAAGCAAGACCTGGGAGCGTGCGGATGTCGGCAGCCTGCTCGATGCCTATCTGCCGGGGCACGGCTACTCGGCGCGCGAGAAGAACCGCTTCTTCAACTATGTCTGGGATCTGAGCTGCGGTCCCCATGCCATGCGGGTCGCGCTGTTCGAGAACATCAGTGCAACGCCTGCGCCGGCCTTGAAGGAGGAGCTCTATCGCTCCTATGATCACTCCAACGCCATCAAGTCGATCAAGCAGCGGATCGGCATGGATTGAGGCAAGGCACACAGATCATGGCCACACGACGCCGGCTCATCGCCAATCCCCCGCCCTGGCCGAACGGGGCGAAATGCGCGGTCGCCTTCACCTTCGACATGGATGCCGACAGCATCCTGCACCTCGCCCACCACAAGAACGCGACCAATCTCGTCGCCTCGATGTCGATGCTGCAATACGGGCCACGCGTGGCGATGCCGCGGATCCTGGCGCTGTTCCGCGAGTTCGGGATCAAGCAGACCTTCTTCATCCCGTCCTGGTGCATCGAGCGCTATCCCGCGACGATAGAGGCGGTGCTGGCCGACGGCCACGAGATTGGCCAGCACGGCTACCTGCACGAGCATCCCAACGAGCTCTCGCTCGAGCGGGAGGATTACTGGTTCATGCGTAGCCTCGAGGTGATCGAGCGGGTGACGGGCAAGCGCCCGGCCGGTTATCGGGCCCCCTCCTATCGCTTCTCGCGCAACACGCTCGACCTGCTGGTGCGCGAAGGCTTTCGCTATGACGCCTCCCTCATGGGCGACGAGATCCCCTATGGGCTCACCAACGGCAAGGGATCGCTGATCGAGCTGCCGAGCCACTACGCCATGGACGATTGGGCGCACTACATGGTCGGGCGCGACTTCAACTACATGATGCCGATCAAGGCGCCCGCGCACGCCATGGATGTGTTCCGTAACGAGTTCGACGCGGCCTGGCGGCACGGTGGGCTCTGGATCTCGGTGTGGCATCCCTTCCTGTCGGGCCGGCTTGCCCGGTTCGAGGCGATCGGCGAGCTGATGGACTACATGAAAGACAAGGGCGACGTCTGGTTCGCGCCGCTGTCGGAGATCGCAGCCCATGTGGAGCAGCTGATCGCGAGCGGGCGCTGGGCGCCGCGCACCGACCATCTGCCCCAATATCCCGGGCCGATCCCTGAGCTCGAAGGAGGCGTTTGATGGCTGCTGTCAGAGACGAGTTGCTTGCCGGCATCGAGCGCGACCGCGAGCGGTTGATCGGCTTCCTGAGCGGCTTCCTCCAGGCCCAGACCCCCAATCCACCCGGCGATACGCGACCTGCCTACGCCTATGTCTGTGCATTGCTCGACCGTGAGGGCATCGCCTACGAGACGGTGCTGGTCGAGGCCGAGCTGCCCAACATCGTTGCGACAATCGAAGGGGCGGCGCCCGGCACCGGTCCGTCGCATCACCTCGCCCTCAACGGCCACATGGACGTGTTCCCCGTCCCAGTGGGCGAGGCCTGGACGCATGGCCCCTGGTCGGGCGCCGTCGCCGAGGGCCGCGTCTGGGGGCGCGGCGCCGTCGACATGAAGGCGGGCACCACGGCCTCGATCTTCGCCTTCCTCACCCTCTCGCGGATACGCCATGCCTGGCGCGGCCGGCTCACGCTGACGGTCGTCTCCGACGAGGAGACCATGGGATCGAAGGGGGCCAAGCTCATCCTCGATACGCGGCCGGAGTTGCGCGGCGATTGCCTGCTGAACGGCGAGCCGA
>JANNSW010000154.1:0-3139 GCA_031403055.1 Hyphomicrobiaceae bacterium
GCCGACCGGCACCGAGATCGGCATGCCGCTGTCGGTCACCTCCTGGCCGCGCACGAGGCCTTCGGTCGCGTCCATGGCGATCGTTCTGACCGTGCTCTCGCCGAGATGCTGGGCGACCTCGAGCACGAGCCGGTTGCCGCCATTCCTGGTCTCGAGCGCGTTCAGAATCGCCGGCAGATCGCCGTCGAACTGCACGTCGACGACCGCGCCCATCACCTGCCTGATCCGTCCGATACTTCTGTCTGCCATGACTTCCCTGTCTGTGCTATTGCCCGTCTTTCGGGCGACTCATGTTTGCGCGCTTCGGCAGTCAACAAAATGGAATGTGAGCCCAACCTGACCCGTTTGACTGGAAGCAAATGTCCATCGTTCCGTTGAAGAGGAACCCTCCGGTCACGCGAACGCTGCAGCGTTATGTAGAACAGTTCACTCTCGCGCAGGATAGCCTTGCCGCGATGCCGCCGCCCTTTCCTTGGAGTGCGGCGATCATTTCCTCAGATGTTGGCCCCCCCCACCAACACATCACAGGCGCCGAGAAGGCCGTCAATTGTAGCTAGCAATGCTCCAGCCAAGCGCATCCCCGAACCTCCCGTTGCCCTGATCGTCATCGCATTGCCCTCCACACGCCGTCACGAACGGATCAGGAGTGCTCCTTCATGTATGGAGTAAAGTCCGACCAACTTTCAACCTTAAACCCTCGGATGTCGCGCACCGCGAGCGGAAACCAAGACATCGATTTCAGCGCTGCCAGGGCGGACGCTAGGTCTGCCAAGTTGTCACTATTCCCCACGTAGACGCTACCTTGCACCCGCTCAAATCCATATTTCCGTACGGCCAGTGCAATGTCCGCATACGCTTGCGTTGCACTCTTGGGGTGATGCGCTTCAGCGTCTCGAACCGTCAGATCGAATGCGATCGCAAACATGGCCGCCAACTACGGTATCGTTTCAGCGATCGGATGAGTCATGATCTCCGAGATCCGATAATCCAACTCCTCGCCCGAATAAACCACGCGAATGAAAGCTTCGCGCTCATTCGTAATCCGAACTATTTCGTAGGCTGGACCATCCTCTCCGAAACGACGAAACTGCCCGACCAGCTTCCTCGGGTCGTCAAACGCATAGGCCGTCTCAGACTCTCGCATGCCGCCGTTCTGCATCGTCCGCTCCATCGACTGAAGGTTGACCCTGCCACCCTACCACGCCGCCCTCGGACGAGTCACACCGCCTCCGCTCCCGAGATGATCTCGATCAGCTCCTTGGTGATCTGGGCCTGGCGCTGGCGGTTGTAGGTGATCGTCAACTTACCGATCATGTCGCCGGCGTTGCGGGTGGCATTGTCCATGGCGCTCATGCGGGAGCCCTGCTCGGAGGCGGCGTTCTCCAGGAGGGCGCGAAAGATCTGGGTCGCGACGTTGAGCGGCAGGAGATAGGCGAGGATCGTCTCCTCGTCGGGCTCGTACTCGGTCGAAGCCTCGGCGCCCTGGGCGGCCTGGCCGGCGTCGGGGAGCTTGGCTGGAATGAGCGGTTGTGCCGTCGGAATTTGCGCGATCACCGACTTGAAGCGCGAGAAGAACAGCGTTGCCACATCGAACTCAGCCCGATCGAACATGGCGAGCACCTTGTCCGCCACGCTCTTGGCGTGCTCGAAGCCGAGCTTCTTGACGCTGCGCAGCTCGATCACGTCGATGATGTGGCGGGCGAACTCGCGCCGGAGCTGATCGGCGCCCTTGCGGCCGACGCAGATGATCTTGATCTCCTTGCCACTGGCGAGCAGGCGCCGGGCGTGATCACGGGCAAGGCGGGAGATATTGGTGTTGAAGGCGCCGCACAGGCCGCGATCGGCCGTCGCCACGATCAGCAGGTTGACCTTGTCACTGCCGGTGCCGACGAGGAGCGGGGAAGCGCCCGACTGGCCGGAAAGCCGTGCCCCGAGGTTGGCGAGCACGCGATCCATGCGCTCGGCGTAGGGACGAGCGGCAACGGCAGCCTCCTGGGCGCGGCGCAGCTTGGCCGCCGCGACCATCTGCATGGCCTTGGTGATCTTCTGCGTCGCCTTCACCGAGGCGATGCGGTTGCGCATGTCTTTGAGGCTGGCCATGTCGTCACGTGTCCCGCTGGGCCGCGTTTCTGATCAAAACGGCGCAATTCGCTTCGCTATTGCGCCCTACGATTACGCTGCGAACCCCTTGGCAAACGCATCGAGCGCCGCGACGAGGCTCTTTTCCAGGTCGGGCGAGAGCTCCTTCCTGGTGCGGATGGCGTCGAGGATAGCCATGTGCTTGTCGCGCAACGTGCGCAGCAGCTCGGCCTCGAACTTCTGCACGGCCGAAACCGGCAGGTTGTCGAGGTAGCCGCGGGTGCCCGCGAAGATCACCGCCACCTGCTCCTCGACCTTCAGCGGCGAGAACTGCGGCTGCTTCAACAGCTCGGTCAACCGCGCGCCGCGGGCAAGCAGCTTCTGGGTCGCGACATCGAGATCGGAGCCGAACTGGGCGAAGGCCGCCATCTCGCGGTATTGCGCGAGCTCGCCCTTGATGCGTCCGGCAACCTGCTTCATCGCCTTGATCTGGGCGGACGAGCCCACGCGCGACACCGACAGGCCGACGTTCACCGCGGGACGGATGCCCTGGTAGAAGAGGTTGGTCTCGAGGAAGATCTGGCCGTCGGTGATCGAGATCACGTTGGTCGGGATGTAGGCGGAAACGTCGTTGGCCTGGGTCTCGATGATGGGCAGCGCCGTCAGCGAGCCCGAGCCATTGGCCTCGTTCAGCTTGGCCGCGCGCTCGAGCAGGCGGGAGTGGAGATAGAACACGTCGCCGGGATAGGCTTCGCGGCCGGGCGGGCGGCGCAGCAGCAGCGACATCTGGCGATAGGCGACCGCCTGCTTCGACAAATCGTCATAGACGATGACCGCGTGCATGCCGTTGTCGCGAAAGAACTCGCCCATGGTGCAGCCGGTGAAGGGGGCGAGGTACTGCATCGGCGCCGGGTCCGACGCGGTCGCGGCGACGACGATCGAGTACTCGAGCGCGCCGCGATCCTCCAGCTGCTTGACGAACTGGGCGACGGTCGAGCGCTTCTGGCCGACGGCGACATAGATGCAGTAGAGCTTCTCGCTCTCCTGGCCGGTCGCGTTG
>JANNSW010000155.1:0-52197 GCA_031403055.1 Hyphomicrobiaceae bacterium
CTTGGCGACGCGATCGACCCAGCTCATATCGAGCTCGTTGCCCTGGTGCTGCTGCAGAAACTCGGTCCGGTTGACGCCATAGGAGTCGCCCAGCCGCATCAGCCGGCCCTCGAAGCCGATCAGCTTCTTGTTGATGGCATAGAGCTGCTCGACCAGCGCCTCGATCCGGTTGTTGTTGAGCGACAGGCTCTTCACGTCGGTGATGATCTCGTCGCGCAGCTTCTTGTAGCGCTTCTCTTGCGACGCCGAGAGGGCGTCCTCGTCGTGGGAGGCGCCTTCGACCTTCTGGTCTTGCAGCTTGCGCAGCTTCTTGTAGGTCTGCGCGATGCGGTCGAAGGTTTCGAGCACCTTGGGCTTCAGCTCGGCTTCCATGGCGGCGAGCGACATCGAGCCTTCGAGGTCGTCGTCATCGAGGTCCTCCTCGCGCGGCGCCATCTCCTCGCCAGTGGCGGATTCGGCGGTGCTTTCGAGCAAGCGCGCGCTCGGGCCCATCACGGCCGGTCCACCGGGACGGTATTGGTGCTGGGCTGGCGGCATGGCGCCAGTAGCGCCGGGGACCGTGGTTGCGTCGGCAGGCGCCAGCTCGGGCGCGGCCTTGCGGTCTGGGCCCTCATAGGTTGCTTCGAGATCGATGATGTCGCGAAGCAGAATCTTGCCTTCGTTCAGCTCATCGCGCCAGATGATGATCGCCTGGAAGGTGAGCGGGCTCTCGCAGAGGCCAGCGATCATGGCCTCGCGGCCGGCCTCGATGCGCTTGGCGATGGCGATCTCGCCCTCGCGCGAGAGCAGCTCGACGGCGCCCATCTCGCGCAGATACATGCGGACCGGATCGTCAGTGCGCTCGGTCGGCTCACTGGAGCGCTGGGTCTTGACGGGAAGTGCTTGCGGCGCGATCGCGCGCACCTCCTCGGCGTCGCCATCCTCCTCCTCGGCGGCCGGCTGCTGGGCCTCCTCCGCCTCCTCCTGCTCGACGACATTGATGCCCATGTCGGAGAGCATCGCCATGGTATCCTCGATCCGATCCGGGGACGTCTCCTCGGAGGGCAGCACCTCGTTCAGCTCCTCATAGGTGACATACCCGCGGGCCTTGGCGAGCTTGATCAGCTTCTTGACGGAGGCATCCGACAGGTCGAGCAACGGCCCATCGGGGGCTTCCGCCGGCGCATTCGCTTCCTCGTTGTTCGTCGTCGTTGCCATGATCCATGCTCCGATTGGCTGACGCGGGCGTCTCGATCCCGCCGCGTGGCCCGACTTCTAGTTCCGCGGGCCGCGCCCCGATCGCCCCGCGGATGCCTTAAGATGATGCCCATCGCGTGACGGCGCGACCGGACGAGTCTGCGCTCGTCACCGGCCTGGGCTGCTCCCGGCCGACCGGCCGGCGGCCGGCGGGTCCTCGGAGCTTTCGGTCCTGCTCAACTCGGCGAGCCTCGCCTGCAGGTCCTTGAGCTGAGCGAATGCCTGCTCGCTCTCCTCGTCGAAATAAATTCGCTCGACGCTCCGGATCTGCTCGGCAATGGCGGAACGCTGGTGGCGCGCGAGTGTATGACGGAAGCCGAAATCGGCATCTTGGTGGCTCGCATCCGGCTCGGCGAAGGTATCGCTCTTGTGGGTGAGTGCTCGATCGACCATTTGCAGGGCGTCGCCCAGACCTGATTTCCTCAAATGGGATGCGAGACCTACGCTGTCAAGGGGGGATTGCGACGCTGTTTCGAGGATCGCATCCCTGAGGCGGGCGAGCTGGGGGCTGCGCAAGGCGAGGATCGCCATTTCCTCCGCATAGTGCTCCGCCAGCCAGGGATGGCTGACGAGGGTCTTCAGCAGCAGTGCCTCGCGCTGGCCGGCGGCGTCCTCCCTGTCGACGACGAGCAGGCTGCGGCGCAACGAATCGCCTGCGGGCGCGGCCGCGGGCTGCGGTCGGAGGGAGCGCCGGTCGGCAGGACCCTGGCCGCCGTTGCGGGTGCGCTGGCGCCAGTCGGCCGGCGCGGTCGGGCGGCGGCCGTCGCGAGCGGCGCCGTCGCGTGTGCCGTGCGATTTGATCGCCTGCCAGTTGTGGTCGCGGACGAGTTGCCGCAGCTCGCGGCCATATTGCTCGCGCACGGCTGGCTCGCGGATGGCGGCGGCGAGCGTGGCGACACGTTTCTCCAGCGCCGCTCTGCGCTCGGGTGTGTCGAGCGGCTCGCGGTCGCGCTCACGCGCCCACAGCACATCGATCAGGCTGTCGGGGCGGGCGAGCACGCGGGCCATGCTGGGAGCACCCTGCTGGCGGATCAGGTCGTCGGGATCGAGGCCGTCGGGCATGAAGGCGAAGGCGAGGCTCTTGCCCGGCTGCAGCAGCGGCAGCACCGTATCGACGGCCCGCCAGGCGGCCTTGCGGCCGGCAGCATCGCCGTCGAAACAGAGCACCGGCTCGGGCGCGAGGCGCCAGAGCAGTCCGATCTGGTTCTCGGTCAGGGCGGTGCCGAGCGGGGCGACGGCGTGGGTAAAGCCCGCCTCCACCAGCGCGATCACATCCATGTAGCCCTCGACCACCAGCACGCCAGCGCCGTCGTGGGCGGCCTGGCGGGCACGTGCTGCATTGAACAGCACGGAGCCCTTGTGGAACAGCGGCGTCTCGGGGGAGTTCAAGTATTTGGGCTTGCCGTCGGGATCGAGGATACGCCCGCCAAAGGCGATGACCCGAGCCTTCAGGTCGGTGATGGGGATCATCAAGCGCCCGCGGAAGCGGTCATAGGGGCTCGCGATCTCGGGCCCGGCAACGAGCAGGCCCGCCTCGATCAGCTCGGCCTGCGTGAAGCCGGCGCGCATGAGACTGTCTTTGAGGACGCTGCGATTGTCGGGGGCGAACCCAAGGCGGAAACGCTTGCGCGCTTCCCCGGACAGGCCGCGCCGGTCGAGATAGGCGCGCGCCTCCCGAGCGGATGCGCCGGCTCCGGCGAGCGCCGTCTCGAACAGGCGGCAGGCCGCTTCGTTCGCCTCGTGCAGCCGCGACCGCACGCCCTCCGCCTGAACCACCTGCTCCGACACCGCGGGCATCGGCACGCCGGCTTCGCTGGCCAGACGCTCGACCGCCTCGGGGAATGTGAGCCCCTCCGTCGCCATCACGAACTTGAAGATGTCGCCATGCTCCCCGCTCGAGAAGCAGTGATAGAAGCCTTTCAGGTCGTTGACGGTGAAAGAGGGGGATTTCTCGACCTTGAAGGGTGACAGCCCGATGTACTCGCGCCCCTGGCGACGCAGATTGACCCGCCGGCCGACCACCTGCGAGACAGGCAGTCGGGCCCGGATCTCGTCGAGCAGCGAGGGCGGAAAGCGCATGGGAGCCGCGGGGTGAGCGTTGGATGCCTGAAGCGTGCCGCAGGATAGCTGATTCGCACCCTCGCCCGGCTGCGACCTGCCACGGTCAACAGGCGATCAACAGGATATCCACGAGTTGGCTGTCGCTGCTGACGCCGAGGTCCGGGCGGCCCCGGCGCGGATCAACGCAAGGATAGCCGGTTTTTCCACACTGGTGCCCGGGCAGGTCTTGGTGGTCAGAGGCACCTCGCGGTGGAAGAGGAGCGACTCGGGCGGCAGCCGGAAACGGCGCTGCACGGAGCGGATCACGAGAATGGTCGCGGCCAGCTGGTCGCCCTCGAGCCGGTCGTGACCAGCATCGAAATTACCGATCATCTCGAGCATGAACACGCCCTGGTTGAGCACGCCGCCGACGCTCGCGGGCGTCAGGTTCCAGTCGCGACCGGTCCAGATGGTGCCGTCGGGGGCGATCGAGACGTGCTGGGCGATATCGGCAAAGCCGCGCTCCTCCACATGGAAGCGCGCCATCGCCTCGATCGAGTCGAGGCCCCGATAGTCGGCGTGAGCCGGGAAGAACGTGTGGTGCATGTCGACCCGCCAGACCCGCCGCGTCCAAGAAAAGGCAGCGACTTCAGCAACAAAACGATCTGGGCTCAACGAACGAAACGGGGATGGCATGTCCACTCCACTGTCATTTGGTTTGGGTGCGCGGCGCGAATCACTGTTTGCTCGATCTGTGTAGGTAACGGGCGTGTCGCAATTCAGGACGAATGGGAAAGGACGTCGCCATGAAGGTCGATTTCAAACGCTCTTTCGGAGATGCTCCCGATCCCAGGTTCTTCGAAGGCGAAATCTCGCACAAGTCCGCGACCGGATTCAAACTCTCCGAGCATGGCGTCGAAGTGAAATGGCGCGGAACCGATCTGACCTATGACGAGGACGGCGGTCCGGCGACCGGGGTCTTGACCGGCCTCGACTATGTGCGCGACGGCAAGCTGATGTTCTCGTTGCGCAACCTCAATGGCAACGTGGCCGAGATATCCGCGGCGTTGAAAGCGGCCGAGGCGCCAGGCGCCGAGAATCCAGATGGCGCGCAAGACCAGATCATGGCGAAACTTTTGGCCGGAGGCGATGTGGCCATCGGCTCCTCGGGCGATGACGAGATCGGACTGGGCGAGGGCAACGACACCCTGGAAGGCAATGGCGGCAACGATCAGCTGTTCGGCGAAGCTGGCCGCGACGATCTCGATGGCGGTAAGGGCAGCGACTGGCTGAACGGCGGCGAAGGCCAGGATTTTCTCAATGGCGGCGCCGGCAAGGATCTGTTCGAGCTCGAGGCCGCCTCCGACTCACGGCGTGGCTCCAGGCGCGACGTGATCGACGACTTCGAGCACGGCTCCGACCGGATCGGCCTCGCCGGCATCGACGCCAACATCGGCCTTGATGGCGATCAGAAATTCAAATTCATCGGCGACAAAGCATTTACCGGCCACGCCGGGGAATTGCGCTTCTACAATCACATCCTTGCCGGCGACGTCAACGGTGATGGCAAAGCCGATTTCGAGATCAAGGTGAACGGCGACGACGTGGCAAAGGGCGACATACTCCTCTGAAGGGCAGTGGCGCAGCTGCTATTTCAGCAGCTCCTTCACCATCCCGCTCGCCTTGCCGAAATCCATCCGGCCGGCAAAGCGCTCCTTCAGCGCCGTCATGGTGCGTCCCATGTCCTTCAGGCCAGCGGCTTCGATCTCCGCGATCACCTGCTCGATGGTGGCGCGGGTCTGGGCCGCGTCCATCGCCTTGGGCAAGAACTCGCGAATGATGGCGATCTCCTCGATCTCCTGATCGTGCAACTCCATCCGGCCGGCCGATTTGTAGATCGCGGCCGACTCGTGGCGCTGCTTCACCATCTTCTGCATCACCTCGAGGATCTCCGTATCGGCGAGCACGTCCCGGCCCGAGCCTTGCGCCGCAAGATCTCGATCCTTGATGGTCGCCATCATCAGCCGCAGCGTCGTCAGCCGCCGTTTGGCTTGGGCTTTCATCGCCGACTTCATTTCCGTCGCCAGCCTGTCGCGCATGGGGATCCTGCTGATGAAACACTACTGACAAATCTCGGCGCAAACGGGCCCATCCGCAAGGGCCGCCAAGGTCGCGGGTGTCGCCGTCAGCATGGCGCCTGGAACGAAAATTGCAAAGTCCCGCTGCAACGAGGGTTACCGCGCTGTCGCGGCGGCCTGATCGCGGCATCGAGGCAGCAAGCGGCCAGAGTGAGCGACGAGCAAGCGAAAAATCATGCGACTGCGCCCGCTCGGCCCGGCGTTTCGAGTGCTCTCGAGCGTCTGTGCGATGTGGCGACCGGAGCAGCCCTTGCCGTCACCGTGCTCTTTCTCGCCAGCGCTTGGCACGCGGCGCATCGGGAGGGCGGTCCGGCGAGCGCCTTGGCGGCTGTCGTCGCCCTGGGCGAAGAGCTGGTCGCCGCGGCGGAGGCCGAGCAGGGCGCCGGAGCGTTGGCCCGATGCAACGGCGAGGCGCTGACACCGTCGGCGCTTGGCGCTTTGCAAACGGCTTTGGCCGATGATGGGCGGACGGCTCAATTCGGGCTCGACCGCATCGCCGGGTTCCTGGCCTGCGCCATCCAGACCGACCCGGCCCATTATTGCGAGGCCGGGCCACGCCAGGGTTTGCTCGACCGCGTGCGCGCGACACTGGCGCTGCGCCGTAAGCTGAGCGGAGTGAGCCTGCCGGCTCCGGTCGACGATCCGGAATCGGGTAGCGAGCAGTTGGCTGCCGCCGTGGCTGGGCTCGTTGCCGACGGCATTGTGCTGCCGCAGCACGTCGCGACGCTGCTGACGCCGGTCTGGCCCGACGACCTCGACCGCCTCGCCGCGGGCGTCGAGCCAGGCGCGTCGAGCTGCCCGTAGTAGTATGCGCCGGCGCGCGGGCTGTGATATGTACCCGCGCCATGACGCAAGCACTCAAATCCAGATCGCGGCCCGCGGCCGCAAAGCCCGATCCCGCCAGTCCCGCGCCCAAGGTGGGCTTCGTCTCGCTCGGCTGCCCCAAGGCGCTCGTTGATTCGGAACGGATCATCACCAAGCTGCGCTCCGAGGGCTATCAGCTCTCAGCGACCCACGAGGGCGCCGATGTGGTCGTGGTCAACACCTGCGGCTTCCTCGACAGCGCCCGCGATGAGAGCCTGGACGCCATTGGCGAGGCGATCGCAAAGAATGGCCGGGTGATCGTCACCGGGTGCCTGGGCGCCGAAGCCAGCCTCATTCGCGAGCGCCATCCTGGCGTGCTCGCCATCACTGGGCCGCAGCAGTACGAGGCCGTCGTCGCCGAGGTCCACAAGGTGGCGCCGCCGCGTCACGACCCCTACCTCGACCTCGTCCCGCCCGAGGGCATCCGCCTTACGCCGCGCCACTACGCCTATCTGAAGATTTCCGAAGGCTGCAACAATTCCTGCTCCTTCTGTATCATTCCGGACCTGCGGGGAAAGCTCGTCTCCAGGCCCGCCGCCCATGTCATGCAGGAAGCCGAGCGGCTGGTGACTGCGGGCGTCAAGGAATTGCTCGTCATCAGCCAGGATACGAGCGCCTATGGGGTCGATATCAGATATGCCGAGAGTCCCTGGAAAGGGGCAATGCTCAAGGCGCGGTTCCTCGATCTGGCGGCAGCCCTCGGCAGCCTCGGGGTCTGGGTGCGGCTGCACTACGTCTATCCCTATCCCCATGTCGACGAAGTGATCCCGCTGATGGCGGAAGGCAAGATCCTGCCCTATCTCGACATCCCCTTCCAGCACGCGAGCCCGCGCGTGCTGAAGGCCATGCGCCGGCCGGCTGCCCAGGAGAGGACGCTCGAGCGGATCGCCCGCTGGCGTGCGATCTGCCCCGATCTCGCCTTGCGCTCGACTTTCATCGTTGGGTTCCCGGGCGAGACGGAGGAGGACTTCGAATTCCTGCTCGGCTGGTTGCGCCAAGCCCGCATCGATCGCCTGGGCTGTTTCAAATACGAGGACGTCAAGGGCGCCCGCTCGAACGCGCTCGAGGGTCAGGTCCCCGAGGCCGTGAAGGAGCAGCGCTGGCATCGGCTGATGCAACTCCAGCAGCGGATCAGCGCGGAGCGGATGGCGGAGCGGGTCGGGCGCCATACGACCGTGCTCGTCGACACGGTCGAGGGGACCAAGGTCACCGCCCGCAGCCCGTGGGATGCCCCCGAGATCGATGGTATCGTCACGGTGAAGGGCGCCAAGGGCGCCAAGCCCGGCGACCTGCTGGCCGTGGAGGTGACGGGCGCGAAGGACTACGATCTGGTTGCGCGCGTGCGCACGGCGCCATGACGAAACGCACGGCCGGCCCGGAAATCGAGCGGCTGATCGGGCTACTCGCCCGCTTGCCGGGGCTCGGGCCGCGCTCGGCGAGGAAAGCCGCGCTTGCCCTGCTGAAACGGCGCGCCGATCTGCTCACGCCGCTGGCGGCGGCACTCGCCGAAGCCGATGCCAAGCTCGTCACCTGCCCCGACTGCGGCAATGTCGACACCCTCTCGCCCTGCGCCATCTGTCGCGATCCGGCGCGGCCGGCCGGCCTCATCGTCGTGGTCGAGGAGGTCGGGGATCTATGGGCGCTGGAGCGGGGTGGCGTCGTCAATGCCCGCTATCACGTGCTGGGCGGTCACCTCTCGCCGCTCGATGGGATCGGACCGGAGGAGCTGGCGATCCCGCGCCTCGTCGAGCGATCGCGCGAAGCCTCGGTCAAGGAGGTGCTGCTCGCACTCAACGCGACCGTCGAGGGGCAGTCGACCGCGCACTATCTGTGCGAGATGCTCGAGCGGCCGGGCCTCTCCATCTCCCGCCTCGCCCATGGCGTGCCGGTGGGCGGCGAGCTCGACTATCTCGATGACGGCACGCTCGCAGCAGCCTTTCGCAGCCGGCGGCCGGCGTGACGGGCCGGAGCGCTACTGCCCGCTGAGAGCACCCGAAAAGCCGAGCCCCATCATCGTTTCGCCCTCGCTGGTGTCGTCAGCCTTGACTGGCGCGCTGGTCTCGGCGAGCACGTCGGCGTCGGATCTGGCCTGGGGAGCGCCGAGCGCCGCCTCCGCGCCGCTATCATCGCCAGGAAGCGCGCCGCGCGACTGCGACCTCGGCATGGTGATGATCTCGCCATCCGCGCAGGTGCGGGTCAGTTGCCCGAAGCTCGTGAAGGCGTCCACGTCGGCTTCGTGCGTGGCGACCCCGTCCGCGCCCGTCTCGCCGGTGCTCAACTTGTGGGTCTCGAGCCATTTGTCGACGATCGATGTCGCCCGGCTCCGCACATTGGGTGCCGCATTGCAATAGACCTGCTGATACAGCTCCTCGATCCAGATCCGGTCCTCCGCGGGTGCCCCGCCCAGCGCGATCGTTACCAGTGCGAGCCCCAGCGCCGGCCGGCGGGCCACATGCCGCCCGTTCCAGAACAGATCGCCGAGGAAAGCCTGCGCGCCCACATGATCGCGCTTCTCGGCGAGCGTCGACAGCCAGTGCAGGCCGGCGGAGACCGCATCGGCGTCGGCCTCGTCCGCGAGGCTGAGCCGAGCGAGCTCGAACTGGGCGTCCGCGTTGTCGAAATAGCTCGCGGCAAGCTCGAGATAATCCCGCGCGCGGGCCGGATCAGGTTCCATCTGCAATTCAGGGATGCCGGTCCGCCAATAGCGGGCAAGTGCCACGAAGGCATGCGAGACGAAGCGCGCGCGCGGATCGAGATAGGGATCGATCTCGCGATTGGCCTCTGCGATGCTCTCGAACAGCTTGAAGGCGGCGGCGTCATTGCGATAGCCGCTGCGCGGGTTCGCATAGATGCGGGCCAGCTCGTACTGGGCGAGGAAATAGCCCTCGCTCGCCGCATGGTCGAGCAGTGGCAACGCCCGCTCGGCATTGCCATCCCGGTAGGCCTGCATGCCCTCCAGGAACACCTGCGACGCTGGCGTTGCCGACTGGACCGCCGCGATCGGGCAAAGCAGGGCAAGAGCGAGCAAGCCCGCTCCCGCCGATGTCACAATTCTAGATGTCCGCATAGCAAACCACTTCCGCCTCGCCCCCTGGATGGGTCACGGCGCCTGTTCGCGCCGGGCCCACCTGCTGTGCATACTTCCAGAGCGCGCCGCTCTGGTAATCGGTCGTCGGCGCTGTCCAGGACTTGCGCCGCTTCCGCAACACCTTCTCATCGACCTCGAGGTCGAGCGTGCCCTTGACCGCATCGATCGAAATGATGTCGCCATCCTCGATCAGCGCAATCGGTCCACCGACCGCGGCCTCTGGGCCGACATGGCCGATGCAGAAGCCGCGCGTGCCACCCGAGAAGCGGCCGTCGGTGATGAGCGCGACCTTCTCGCCCATGCCCTGGCCGTAGAGGGCTGCCGTCGTCGACAGCATCTCGCGCATGCCGGGGCCGCCTCTGGGACCCTCGTAGCGGATCACCAGCACCTCGCCTTCCGCGTAGCCC
Organism: Hyphomicrobiaceae bacterium; assembly: GCA_031403055.1. GTDB lineage: Bacteria > Pseudomonadota > Alphaproteobacteria > Rhizobiales > Hyphomicrobiaceae > JANNSW01. The sequence continues at coordinate 9,774 of JANNSW010000155.1, forward strand.
TTCTTGGCGACCGCCTCGAAGCAGGCCTCCTCGCTGTCGAAGCAGCGTGCCGGGCCCTTGAACTTCAGCATCTTCATGCCAGCGACCTTCACGATCGCCCCGTCGGGCGCCAGCGACCCCTTGAGCCCCACGACACCGCCCGTCTTCGATATGGGGTTGGAGGTCGGATAGACAACCTTCTGTTTGGTATTGAATTTCACCTTCTCGAGGTTCTGCTTGATGGTCCGCCCGGTGACCGTGATGCAGTCCTCGTGGAGATAACCGCCGTCGAGCAGCGCCTTCATGATCTGCGGCACGCCGCCGATGTCGAACACGTCCTTGGCAACATACTTGCCGCCCGGCTTCAGGTCGGCGATATAGGGCGTCCGCTTGAAGATCCTGGCAACGTCGAACAGGTCGAATTCGATCCCGCACTCGTGCGCGATCGCCGGCAGATGCAGCGCGGCATTGGTCGAGCCGCCCGTCGCCGCGACGATGATCGCGGCGTTCTCCAACGATTTCCTGGTCACGATGTCGCGCGGGCGGATACCGTCGGCGAGGAGCCGCATCACGGCGCGCCCGCTTGCAACCGCATACTCGTCGCGGTTGAGATCGGGCGCCGGCGCGCCGGCCGAGCCCGGCAGCGCAAGGCCGATCATCTCGGAGATGCAGGCCATGGTGTTCGCGGTGAATTGCCCGCCGCAGGCGCCCGCCGACGGGCAGGCGTGACACTCGAGCTCGTGCAGCTCGGCGTCGTCCATCTTGCCGGCCGAATGCTGGCCGACGGCCTCGAACACGTCGACGATCGTCACGTCCTTGCCCTTGTGCTTGCCCGGCAGGATCGAGCCGCCATACATGAACACGCTCGGCACGTTGAGGCGCACCATCGCCATCATCATGCCGGGCAGCGACTTGTCACAGCCCGCGACACCGACGAGGGCGTCATAGCAATGGCCGCGCATGGTGAGCTCGATCGAATCCGCGATACACTCGCGGCTGACGAGCGAGGACTTCATGCCCTGGTGTCCCATGGCGATGCCGTCCGTCACCGTGATCGTGCAGAACTCGCGGGGCGTGCCGCCGGCCTCGTTCACGCCCTTCTTCGCGGACTGGGCTTGGCGCATCAGCGCGATGTTGCAGGGGGCGGATTCGTTCCAGCAGGACGCCACGCCGACGAGCGGGCGGTGGATCTGCTCTTCCGTCAGTCCCATTGCATAGTAGAAAGCGCGGTGCGGTGCCCGGGTCGGTCCCTCGGTCACGTGCCGGCTCGGCAGCTTCTTCTTGTCGAATACCTTGGCGTCCATGGATCCCATTGCCCTTGCAGCTAGCGTGCTTGCCCGTTGCGGGGACAGGCATGCCGGCCTTGCCGTAGCCCACGTCCCACCACGCCAAGCCTAGCGGCTTCTCGCCTTTGGCTCAACGGATCGACGTGACCAGAGACGCTGCCAAAATGGCGCGGCAACTGGCTGAACGGCTTCGACGGATCACTCTCCGGGCACTTTATGGCGCAATCGGGGCGCATCGGCCTCACTCTGTGGCGGGGATGCAACAGTTCCAAAGCTTGACGCCGAAGCTGCGGCCGATCGCCGAAACAGCCCTTCATGACGCGAAAATCCAATTGAGATCGAGAGTGCCGTTGGCCGCCAGCAGGAAAGTGATCAGCAGCGCCACCACCCCCGCCAGCACGAGCACCCCGCCGAGCGCCCGGACCAGCCGCCAGACGATGAATGCCGCAAGACAGGCCGCAGCCGGCGCGAGCAGCGCCGTCCCGACCGGCATGGCGGCCGCCAAGCCGAAGTCCTGGGCCGCTATCGCCGGTTGCGTCATGATCATGAGCAACGGTGCCGCCGCGGCGAGCTCGGGCAGTTCTGGCGACTTACGCATTGCACAATCCGATGGTTGCAGGCGACGCGAGCTTGCCTCTGGCAGCAGGGTTCTAACGGGGCACTTCGGCCAAGCCGGGGCTCGACTGGGGCAAATCAGGGGCGTGGTGGTGCCGCGATCGGGGCATTCGGGCGGCGACCGAGCCTGGCGCAGCGCCGGCCGGGCGTGGCTCTTCGATCGGCCTGAATTTGTTCGTGGGGTGAGGCTTCGCTGATCTTGCCGCCGTGGGGATGCTGGTAGCAGATGGAGTGCCGTGGGGTCAGCTGCGGCGACACCGCATCATGGCCATGAGGAGAGCTGCCGATGACGGACACCACCGCGCCATCCGCGCCGCAAAGTACCAAGGAGCCGCTCGAGATCACCTGGTCGGGCTCGCCCTGGTCGTTTGCCGGTCTGGGCTTCGTCAATTTCCTGCTGTCGATCGTGACGCTGGGCATCTACGGCTTCTGGGGCCGAACCGAGGTCAGGCGCCGGCTCTGGTCGGCGGTGCGCGTCAATGGCGAGCCGCTCGAGTACACCGGCACCGGCAAGGAGTTGTTTCTCGGCTTTCTCATCGTGTTTTTCCTCATCCTGCTGCCGCTGTTCGGTGCCATTTTCGGGGCGCCGTTCCTGCTCGCCTGGCTGCTCGGTCCCGACGTGGCGGTGATTGTCGCGCCGATCATCGTCGCTGTCGGCTTCATCCTGTTCTACTGGCTGATCGGGGTCGCAGTTTACCGCGCCTATCGCTATCGGCTGTCGCGCACGCGCTGGCGCGGGATCAGGGGCGCGCTCGTCGGCTCGCCCGTGTCCTATTCCTGGCATTATTTCTGGACACTGATCCTGCTGCCGTTCACGCTCGGCTGGATCCTGCCTTGGCGCTCCAACATGCTCGCCCGTCACATGACGAACGACATGCGCTTCGGCGAAAGCGCCTTTCGCTATACCGGCAAGGCCGGGCCACTCTATCCACCGTTCGTGATGGCCTGGATCGGCGCGTTTGCGGCCCTGGGCATCTACATGGGTGGCATCATGCTCGTGCTCTGGCCGAAAATGCAGCGGCAGATGGAGCAGCAGGCGGCCGGCGGCGAGACGCTTCCGCCGGAGCCTATGACGTTGTTCGAGGGTGTGACGATCGGTGGCTCCATCGCTCTGGCATTGCTCGTCGGCCTGCTCGCGGCGGGTCTCTACATGTCGCGCGTGGCCAATCACATCGCCAACCACACGGCTATCGCGGATGCGCGCTTCAAGCTCGAGACGAGGTCGGGCGGCCTGATCTGGCAGATGATCAGCAATTATCTGATCATTCTGCTCTCGCTGACGATCCTCACACCCGTCGCGCAAGCGCGTTTTCTCAAGTACATGGTCGACCGGCTGAAAGTCGAGGGTACGATCGACCCGGCAGCGATCGCCCAGAGCAAGGCGGCTCTCGACAAGCGCGGCGAGGGCATGGCGACCGCCTTCGATTTGGATGCGTTCTGAGGAGCCAGCGATGAGGATCGAGTTCGACGGGCGGCACAGCGACGGCCAGACGGCCGGTGTCCGGCCGGTGCAGGTGAGATTGGATCGTGCGGTCGAGATCCGCGGCGCTGGCGCCGGGGAGCCGGTGCTCTGGGCGTTTCACCGCCTCGGCTCCGCCGTGCCGGTCGCACTCGCGCACCCCGACGTCTTGCTGACCTCCCTCGATCATGCGGGCGAGACGCTGTTCGTCCGGGATCCTGCCTTTGCGGCGGCGGTTCTCGCCAAGGCGCCTCAACTCTCGGCTCGATCCCAGCGCTGGCGCTTCGCCCGCCCGATGATCTACGTCGCCGCCGTGTTGACGGCACTCGGCGGGCTCATCTACGCGCTCGATCTGTCGCCTGCGCGCACACTCGCCCAGCTGATCCCCAAGGAGGCGCGTGAGGCGTTCGGCCGGCAGGCATTGGCTGCCTTCACGGTGGGCCACGCCAAATGCCAGGTGCCCGAAGGCGTAGCCGCGCTCGCCCGGCTCGAACGCGTGCTCGAGGACGCCGCCGGCCCTGGCAGCGATTTCAGCCTGCAGGTCGTCGACTGGGAAATGGTCAACGCCTTCGCGCTGCCGGGCGAGCAGATCGTGCTGTTGCGCGGGCTGATCAATGCAGCCAGCACGCCTGACGAGGTTGCCGGCGTGCTGGCCCATGAGATGGGCCACGGCATCGAGCTCGATCCCGAAGCCGGCATCATTCGGGCGCTCGGCATCTCGGCGGGTTTTGCGCTGGTGTTCGGCGGCAGCGGCAGTGTCAGCGATTGGGGCGCGTATATGCTGCAGCTGAGCTATACGCGAGGAGCAGAGCGGCGGGCCGACGAGCATTCGCTGCGGATCCTCAAAGCCGCGGGCATCTCGCCCAAGGGCATCGCCGATTTCTTCGATCGCCTCGCCAAGCAGGAAGGGCCAGGCGAGGAAGCCACGACCAGCAAATCGGGCAATGGCGTCAGCAGCATTTTCTCGACCCATCCCGCCAGTCAGGAACGAGCGCGCAATGCGGCCGACGCGGCCACCTATGCGGGCAGGCCGGCGCTGTCGGCAGCCGACTGGACGGCGTTGAAGGGCATCTGCGGCGGCTGAGCCGGAGGCCCACGCCGCTCGGGTGTTACTTACGTAGGCGAGCCTTCTGTCGCGTCACACTGCGACCCCATTTTCCGGGCACGTCCGGGGCTATCTTGGTTCGTCGCAGGGAGACGGCGGTATGTGGCGGTTGCTGAGCCCGGCCTTTCTGCCAGTGCTGTTGGCCGTCGCGCTCTATCTGGTCTCGCCCTTGCTTGCAGCCCAACTGCTACAGCGCGCGATCGCACAGCGCGATCTTGCACGCATCGAATCCAAGGTCGATTGGTCCACGCTGCGAGCCTCGCTGAAGCGCTCGATCAATTCCCGATTGGGGGAAGCCGCGGCCCATCGCCCGGCGCAACGCTCGCTGGTCCAGCGCATCAGCTACAAGCTCCAGGACTCGTTTGCGCCCGGCATGGTCGAGCGCATGATCGAGCGCGAGGCGACACCCGCCGGTTTCGTCAGGTATTTTGCCGCCCCCGTCGCCAAACCCGCGTCGATCTGGGGCCGGGTGAGCGTGCGCCGCTCCGTGATCGCGGGAGCTGCCAGCCCGGCCGCCGCCGCGTCGAGCCAGGCGATGCTCGGCCGCATCCGCAATCCCCGGTTCCAGACGCCGCTCCGGTTCGCCTTCGAGGTCGCCGATCGTCAGGATGCCGGCCGGATCTATCACGTCGAGTTTCACCTCGGTGCCAGCTTCTGGAAGCTTGCTCGGGTCGAAGTGCTGACGCTCGGCAATGGGCTCACGAAGTAGGCAGGCCGGCGACTGGCCTCAGGTCGGGCTACCGCCGCTGGCGTCGGCCTCCCGACGTTTGTCGATGCCCCGCGAGATGGCAGCCTTCACCATGTCGAGGTCGCGCAGGTGGATATCGTGCTGGTCGTGAACCTGGCCGATGCCTGCCGAGGCCAGCACGTCGAGCGCTCTGAGCCGCAACTCGGTTTGCACGCTCTCGCTGCTTGCCCCATGTCCCACGGCTGCGGCAAGCACCAATTCGAGCGCACTCGCTCCCGCCTCGCCGGCGAGCACGTGCGGCGCGGGCTCGACGAGCAGACCCGGCAGGTCGACGAACACCTGATGCAGCAAGTGGCGGACACGGCGCACATCGGCCGCAAGCGGAATTCGCACCCGCGCCTCGATCCGCCGCACGGCGCCGGGCCGGCTCAGATTGCCGATCGGACCCGCGAGAAGCATGGCATTGGGGATGGCGACGAGTGTGCGGTCATCGGTCTCGACGTAGGTTGCCCGCAGCCCCAAGCGCCGCACCACGCCTTCACAGCCAGCTGCGGCGATCCGCTCGCCCACCGTGACCGGCCTTCCCAACTGCAGCGCCAACCCAGCGCCCAGATCGGCGATGAAGCGGCTCCAGATCAGCCTGATGCCGAGCGCGACCGCTAGAATCGCGAGCACGACCGTCGCGCCAGCCCATGCCATCTGGCCGTTCGGCATCAGCAACTCCATCGCTCGAGGAGCATGCGCGGCCTCTCCCCAGCGCTATTGATCGAGCGAGGGGTGCTGCGTGCGCTGGCGGATACGGCCAAAAGCGGTCGGCTGCGCCGGGTCGGCGGCCGGCTCGGGCGTGGGCGCGGCTTGGCGCGGCTCATAGGCCTGCCGCCTCGGCGCCTGGATACCCTGCTCGATCACCACATCGATCGGTCCCCCGGTCATCACCAGATGCTCGACGCCGTCGCGGTAGATCAGCAGCAGCTTGCGCCGGCCGTCGATCGAAGCCGTCTCGCTGACGCCGATGCGCCGCTCGCGGCTGCCCCCGAACAGGCCGGCTCCGCCGCCCTCCCCCGTCAGATAGCCACGCAGGAACCAAGCGCCGGCGCCCAGCAGCGCAAGGATGATGAGAAATGCGAAAAACCACTCCATGGCGTTCTGAGCCCCAGCCCGAGTTGATGGATGCCGTCGTGTGGACGCGCGACTACGCTCCTATAGCGCTTATTTCACTCCGTTTTAACCCTGATGCGACAACCTCGGCAGACCTGTGGTTCCAATGCCATGACCCCACGGTGTGACGTCATGGCGGACAGGTCGCCCGGTGACGTGGGCTTCGAGGTCGGGCGCAAGCCCCTTCCAGGCTCGCCCGTTCACCATTCGCCTAGCCGAATCAGTTAAGTAGAGTGCCATGAGTGATCGACAGGCGCATGTGACGGCAACGCCACGCACCCTCGCTGCCGTGCGCGAGGGAATAGCGGGCTTCCTGGTCCTGGTCTCGACGGCTGCAGCTGTCGCCATTGCCGCGATTGCCATGCTGGCGCGCGAGACCGGTGAGCCGGTGATTCTGCTGTTGCTCGGCATCCTCGCCGTGTTCGGAGCCTTCTTCCTGCTAGCGGCGAGCGTCGGCCTCGTCCGCATCGATGGTGCCCAGCATCAGGACCTGCTGCTCGCCGGCTATCTGGAGGCGACCGGGGAGACGGTCGAGATCCGCAACCGGGAAGGAGCCATGCTGGAGCGGGGAAGCGGTCTCGTGCGGCTGCTCGATGAGTTGGGGGCACCGCCAGATTCAGCACTCGAGGAAGTGCTGGAGGGGCTCGGCGGCTCGCACGAAGCGATCTATCGGCTGGTGCGGGCGGCCGGCGCTGGCGAGGCACACTCTGAGGAAATGGAGCTGCCTTTGGCCGGGCCGGAATGTGGTGGGCCAGCCACAGTTGCGGTTTCGGTGACACCACTGGGAGATGGGCAGACGCTGGTGTGGCGGTTGAGGATTGCCGCTGCTGTCGCTTCGGACGAGCCAGACCTTGAAAAAGCAACCGTGGCGGCTCGACTGCTCGACCAATTGCCCGTGGGTATCCTGCAGTTCGGGCCCGACGGGGGGATCAGCTTCCTCAACAGGGCGCTCGGCGACTGGTCGCGGGTCGAGCCTGGCAAACTCAGCGACGGCCTCACGCTTGCCGATCTGTTGGGCGCCGAGGCTGCCGAGAGATTGCTCGATCTGCATGCCGGAGGGGACCGCCCGCCTGCGGTCCTCGAGCTGAGTGCCGATCTGCTGTCGGCCGGCAAGGCTCATGTTCCCGTTGCGATCCTCGCGAGTGCTCCGGTGGCGGACGGTGGGCAGGCCATGGCCATCGTGATGGCACGCGTTGCCGAGGATCACGCGGTTGTGGTGGCCCACGCTGCTCCGCTTGCGGCCCCGATTGATGGCGACGCCCGCTTCGCGCGCTTCTTCGAGGCCGCCCCGATTGCGATCGCAACCGTCCACCGCGACGGTCGTGTCGCCAGTGCCAATGCCGAGTTCGATCGGATGTTCGAGCGGCCGCAGGGTCGTGCCGGACGCAAGGTCTCGCTGCTCGATCTGGTCAGCGCGGACAGCCGCGACGAGGTCCGCGCATTGCTGTCGCGCGATCGCGCGCCTGATGCCGGTACGGAGTCGCTGGACCCCGCCCACGCCCCCATCGACATCATGTTCGGTGGTGGAAAGTCGTCGGGCCGGCTCTATGTCGGCAGCGCCGTCACGGATGCGGGCGAAGCTCCCCAGATTGTCGTCTATGCGATCAACACGACAAAGCAGAAGGAGCTGGAGCTGCAGTTCGCCCAGAGCCAGAAGATGCAGGCAATCGGGCAGCTCGCGGGCGGCATCGCGCACGACTTCAACAACGTGCTGACGGTGATCTTCACCGCCTGTGATCTGCTGCTGCTCAGCCATCGCTCGAGCGATCCCGCCTTCCGTGACATCATCGCCATCAAGCAGAATGCCAATCGCGCGGCAGGACTGGTGCGCCAGCTGCTCGCCTTTTCCCGCCGGCAGACGCTGCGCCCCGAGGTGCTGTCGCTGAACGACGTGGTGAGCGATCTGAACGTGTTCCTGTCGCGGCTGCTGGGTGAGAAGACGAAGCTGAAGGTCAGTCACGGCCGCGACCTCTGGATGGTGAAAGCGGACGTCACGCAGTTCGAGCAGGTGATCATCAATCTGGCGGTCAACGCACGCGATGCCATGCCGAGCGGTGGTCGGCTTTCGATCCGGACCACCAACATCGGCAACGAGGAGGTCCAGACCCTCGACGACAAGGGGATGGAGCCGGCCGACTATGTCCTGTGCGAGGTGTCCGATACCGGCAGTGGCATGAGCGCTGAAGTCCTCGAGAAGATATTCGAGCCGTTCTTCTCGACCAAGGAGGTCGGCAAGGGGACTGGGCTCGGGCTCTCGACCGTCTACGGCATCGTCAAGCAGACCGGCGGCTACATCTACGTCGATTCAGTTCCCGGCAAAGGCACCACTTTCCGGATCTACCTGCCGCGTCACCTTCAGGGCGCCGTAGCCCAGGCCCAGCCGGTGCGCGGCGAGAAGAAGGACCGTCCACGCGACCTGACCGGCACCGGCACGGTGCTGCTGGTCGAGGACGAGGAAGCCGTACGCCGCTTTGCTGGCCTTGCGCTGAAGCGCCAGGGCTACCAGGTGCTGGAAGCGGGGACCGGGGTCGAGGCGCTCGAGGTGATGGAGCGCAACCAGGGACGCATCAATCTCGTCGTCAGTGATATCGTCATGCCGGAAATGGACGGTCCGACGATGCTGAAGGAGCTGCGCAAGCGCAATCCGACGCTGAAGATCATCTTCATCTCGGGTTATGCGGAGGATGCGCTCAAGAGCCTCGATGAGGGCGAGGAATTCGCCTTCCTGCCAAAGCCCTTCCAGTTGAAGGACCTCGTGCAGAAGGTGAAGGAGACGCTGGAGGAGGCGTGAGGCGAATTTCGCTGAAGGGGCGACTGGCAGGTCGCCCGTCGCGGCGCGAAGCCCATTGGGCGAGCTGCCGCTCGTCCCTACTCCAGTGTCGCGGCTCAGAGCCGGCGCAGCACCCGGCCGGTCTCGCGCAGGATGTGGCCGTCGCCGTCGTTCAGATCGATGGTGAGCACCGTGAGGCCGCGCCCGCGCTTGACGTCGCCGCCGCGCCGCACGTCGAAGTCATACTCGAAGGCAACATCATAGACAGCTCCTGGAACCCCGCTGCGCTCGAGCCGGCGGATGTCGAGCGTGCCCTCGATCAGCTTGAAAGTGCGGTCGGGCCAGCGCTTGTAATAGCTGAGCTTGTCGCGGACGATCTCGGTGGCAGCCACGTCGTCGCGACCGAAGTAATGCACGGCAGGGGCATAGAGCAGTTGGATCTGCTCTGCGTCCACATCCTCGCCACTCAGATAGAAGTCGCGCACGAACCGCTCGATCTGGTCATCGATCGCTGCTGGCGTGACGGCAGAGATCGCGCGCGGAGTCACAGCGCCCTCGATCGGGTTGAGCTCGGCCCCGACCAGGACAGCGTCGCCCGTGTGCACGCTCTCGACCGGGTGCTCGAAGCGGCCGCGCACCTCGACCTCGGCTCCGAGCAACTCACCGAGCTCGAGACTTTCCGAGGGGACCGCCAGCACCAGCTCGATGCTGCGCACGTCCTCGATCCGCTCAGGCTCCTGGCTATCGGCACCCTCGCCCGGGTCGATCTCGACGCAGAACGCGGTTTTCAGCGCGACATGGAAGCTCGCCACCAATTGGCCGGTCTGGTCGGTCGTGCGCACCTCGCGCAGCTCCCCGCTCACCGGCTCGCCACTGCGCACGCACGCAGCCTCGGCGGCAGCACACCAAGCGATTGCACCGGCCGCGACGACCGGCAACACCATCAGACGCAACATGTGGCACCCTCGATGAGGACGACGAAGGCCCCGGGCTCGATCCGACCCGACGATAGCACGCGACGCGGAGTCGATGGGAGTCCCAATCGGTGCTGGTGCCAAGCGGCCAACAGAGCGGGGTTGGACTGTGGTCTGGTCCGCAGGGTCGAAGGGACACGGCAGGGAGCTTGATCCGGAGGCGATAGGGGCTCGAACATTTCTTGGACGGCCCTTGAATGCAGTGCTTGCCGCGTATTTCGCCCCCTGGCTCGATCACCTCGCGCGTGGTAGCTTGAGCAGCATGCAGCCGAGGACACATCGTGTGAACAGAACCCATACCTATACGATCATTCTGGAGCCCGACGAGGACGGCGGCTTCGTCGTGCACGTGCCCGCGCTGCCGGAGGTCTGCACCCAGGGCGACACCGAGGATGAAGCCCTCGCCATGGCCAAGGAAGCGATCGAGCTTGCGATCGAGCATCGCCTCGCCGAAGGCGAGGACGTTCCCGCCGAGCTGCAACCTCAACTACGCCGCGTCACCATCACCCTTCCAGCGCCCTCGAATCCATGAGACCTGCACTGCGCGGTCGCAGCGGACGAGCGGTCGTGCGCGCGCTCGAGCGCGCCGGCTTCGTCGTCAAACGCATCAAGGGCAGTCACCATATTCTCGCACATCCCGACGATCCCACCCGCCGCACCATCGTCCCAGTGCACGCGAGCAAGCCCGTCAAACCCGGAACCATGCGCGCTATCTTGAAACAAGCCCGCCTCACCGAGGACGAGCTCGAGTTGCTGCTCTAAACAGGCTATCACCGTTCTGACCATGTTTCCGCCGGATTGGCGCATCAATGGTCGAGGTGCCGCAATCAGGCCACGGCCAAAACCAGGAGACGGGGATGATTTCGCGGCGGCGTGCAGGAGTGTTGGCGCGCCTCCTGGCAGCGGTGTTTCCGGCCACTCTCCTCTTAATGACGACGGTCTCCCCAGCGCGGGCCGCCCAGGCGCTCGACAATGCGCTGCTGCCGCTGTTCTCGACGATTCCCTCCGACGATGAGCTGGCGCGGGTGAAGTCGGCGTTCGCCGCGACCGCCAAAAAGGACTATGCTGGCGCCAATGCGCAAGCCGGCGCGATCAAGGACAAGCTCGCGCTCGATCTGGTGCGCTGGGACTACTACCGCAGTGGCGGCGAAGGCGCGTCCCCCGACGACATCATGAGCTTCGTCGGCGCGCATGGGGACTGGCCGGTCGAGGAGCTGATCGCGTCCGCCGAGGAAACGCTGTTCAAGTCGCGACCCGGCGGGGAAGCCATCAAGGGGTTCTTCGGCACGCGCCAACCTGTGACGGCAGCCGGAAAGGTTGCGCTTGCCGAGGCGTTGCTCGCGAGCGGCGACACGGACGCCGCGCGAAAGCTCGCCAGCTCGACCTGGCGCAACGACAAAATGCCTGACGGGATCGAGGATGAGGTTGCCGAGCGGCTGGGCTCGCTGTTGTCTCCCAAGGACCACAAATGGCGGCTCGACCGCATCCTGCTCGACGACAGCAGATGGGAGAATGTGCGAAAAGTACGGATCGCGGCGGCACGCCGGGTCGCCAAGCGCCTCGACCAGGGCGAGCAGCAGCAGGCGGAAGCCCGCATCGCCGTCTATGACTGCTATCGAGGCGGCAAGTGCCTCGGCCGCGCCAAATCGCTTTACGCCAAGCTTCCCGCTGGTGCGCTCGATGATTGGGGCGCTTATTTCCACAAAGTGCAGATGCTGCGCCGGGACGGCAAGGAGAAGGACGCCTGGCTGCGGCTCCTGAAGGCGCCAGCCGATCCCGCATTGCTGGTCGATCCGGACGGCTGGTGGATCGAGCGGCGCACCAACGCCTACAACGCACTCTATGCTGGCGAGCCCAAGGTTGCCTACCGGCTTGCTGCCGAGCATGGGCCGTTGACCGTCAATCCGCTGAAGGACGCGGAGTTCATGGCGGGGTGGATCGCGCTGCGGTTCCTGAAGGACGCGAGCACCGCCGAGCGCCACTTTCTCGCGCTGCGCAAGGCCGCCGACGGTCCCATCAGCGCGACGGAGGCCGACTACTGGCTGGGGCGGACCTATCAGGCACTCGGTAGCTCCGGCAAAGCCCAGGAGCACTACGCCAGCGCTGGCCGCGATCTGACGACCTTCTACGGCCAGCTCGCGCGCCAGACATTGGACAAGAGCGCGACGGCGCTCGAGTTGGCGCCGCCCCCGATTCCGCCCGAGGACGAGCAGGCCCGCTTTGCCGGCAATTCCGCGGTGCGGGCCATGCTGATCGCGTCAAAGGCGGGCTTGTCGGACGTGATGCGCACGTTTGCCTCGCATCTGCGCTACCGCTTCAAGACCGAAGGCGAGCTGGTGATGTTGGCCCATCTCGCGGCTTCGCTGGGCGACACGCAAATGGCGCTGCGGATCGGCAAGACCGGCATGGGCAAGGGCTTCCGGCTCGCCGAGTATGCCTATCCGACCCATGCCATGCCGAAGTTCTCGCCCCTCCGGCCGCTGCCCGAGGAGGCGATCTTCTATGCAATCGCCCGCCAGGAGAGCGAGTTCAACACGCTGATCGTGTCGGGAGCGGGTGCGCGCGGCATCCTGCAGGTGATGCCGGTGACGGCCAAGCACATCTGCGGCCAGTACAAAATCAAGTGCGAGCTCGGCAAGCTCTCCTCCGACCCCTCCTACAATGCCCGCCTCGCAACCGCCTATATCGCCGATCGCAACGACGATTTCACCGGCTCCTACATCATGGCGTTCGCGGGCTACAACGCCGGGCCCGGACGCGTGCGCCAATGGATCGGCAAGATCGGCGATCCGCGCGCTGCCGGCATCGATCCGGTCGACTGGATCGAGCTCATTCACATCGAGGAGACGCGCGACTACGTGCAGAAGGTCCTCGCCAACGTGCAGGTCTACCGCGCGCGGCTGGGCGATGCGGGCAAAGCACTGCGCACTCGCCAGGACCTGGTGCGGTCAAAGAGCAAGACCGAGACGGCGGCGAATTGACAGGTGCTTGCCAATTCCTCTCGTCGGCACCGTGCGAGCGCGATCCGCTCTAGCGGCCGGATGCCGTCGTGAGCAGAGCCTGACATCGCGATCCTGGACTTGACCGCGGCCCATGCCTATATGAACCGGAACTGCGCCGATCCCTTTCCTGGGGCCGAGCGTCTCATTTGTTTTCCCACACGGAGTGATCATGCCCTGGAACAACCAAAGCGGCGGTGGTGGCGGCGGCTGGAAAGGTGGCGGTCCGTGGGGGCAAGGCCCCGGAGGAGGCGGCTCGGGGCAACCCGATCTGGAAGAGATCCTGAAGCGCAGCCAGGACCGCCTCAAGCAGGCGATGCCGGGCGGTGGCCTCAACAAGGGCATGATGCTGCTTTTGACCCTCGTGGGTCTGGCCGTCGTCGCCTTCCTCGGCTTCACCGTGCGCGTCAACCCCGACGAGCAGGGGATCGTCACCCGCTTCGGCGCCTTCCACCGCCAGCTCACGCCGGGCCTCTCGCTCCGTCTGCCGCCCCCGATCGAGAAAGTCTATCTGCCGAAGGTGACCGCGCTCAACAAGACCGAGGTCGGCTCCTTCCGCTCGACCGACGGGCGGACCGCGACCACCAATCGGGGCGCTGCCGAGGAAGGCATCATGCTGACGGGCGATGAGAACATCGTCGACGCTGACTTCGTGGTGTTCTGGCAGATCAAGGACGCATCGCAGTTCCTGTTCAATGTACGCGATGGCGAGGCCGTGCTTTCGGGCTATGCGGCGCAAACCGTGAAGGACGTGGCCGAGAGCGCCATGCGCGAAGTGATCGGCAAGCAGTCGATCGAGAACGCGTTGCGCGAGCGGGGCACGACCGAGATCGCAGTCCACGAGCTGATGCAGAAGACGCTCGATGCCTATACCGCCGGCATCCAGATCACCCAGGTGCAGCTGTTGCGGGTCGATCCCCCCCAGCAGGTGCGCGACGCCTTCCTCGACGTGCAGACGGCTCGCAACGATCAGGACCGGCTCGTGAACGAGGCCAAGGCCTACGCCAACAGCCAGATCCCACTCGCCCGCGGCGACGCCGAAAGGATCAAGCAGGAGGCCCAAGCCTACAAGGAGCAGACCGTCGCGGAGGCCAAGGGTCAGACCTCGCGGTTCCTCGCCGTGCTCGGTGAGTACAAGAAGGCACCCGAGGTAACGCGCGAGCGGATGTTCCTGGAAACGATGGAACGTGTGCTTGGCGGCATGGACAAGGTCATCATCGACCAGAAGGGTGGGGGCCAAGGTGTGGTGCCGTTCCTGCCCTTGAACGAGCTCACCCGCAAGCAACCCACCCAGGGAGTCCAGTGATATGCGCAGCTTCCTGATGGGCCTCCTCGTGCTCCTGGGCCTCGGCTCGGTCGCCGCCTACTCGGCATTTTTCATCGTCGACCAGACCGAGCAGGCACTGGTGCTGGAGTTCGGAAAACCGACCAAGGTGATCGACAAGCCCGGTCTGAACTGGCTCATTCCCTTCGTGCAGACGGTCGACCTCTATGACAAGCGCATCATCGAGATCGACGCGCAGCCCCAAGAGGTGATCTTGACCGACAAGAAGCGGCTGGTCGTCGACAGCTTCGCGCGTTATCGCATCACGGATCCCCTCCTCTACTACCAAACCGTGGGTGACGAGCGCGTGGCCCGGCTGCGGCTGAGCGCCTTCATCGAGGGCGCGATGCGCCGCGTGCTCGGTCTTGCCAACATCCGCGAGGTTGTCAAAGAGAAGCGCGACGACCTGATGCGCCAGATCGCCGAACAGGTCAGCCAGGAAGGCAAGACCATCGGCGTCCAGATCGTCGACGTGCGTCTGAAGCGCGCCGACGTGCCGCTCGAGAACCAGGAATCGATCTATGCACGCATGCGCACCGAACGCCAGCGCGAGGCCGCCGAGATCCGCGCCCAGGGCGAGGAAGCGTCCCGCAAGATCAAGGCCAATGCCGACCGTGAGGTGACGGTGATCAAGGCCGAGGCCATGCGGCTCGCCGAAACGCTGCGCGGCGAGGGCGACGGCGAGCGTAACAAAATCTTCGCGGACGCCTACAACCGCGACTCGGAGTTCTTCTCCTTCTATCGCTCGATGCAGGCCTACGAGACCGGCCTGAAGTCGAGTGGCACGCGGATGGTGCTCTCACCTGACAGCGATTTCTTCCGCTACTTCAATGATGCCTTGGGCAAGGGCAATACGCGAACCAAGGGCCAGTAGCCGATCTCGGTGGGCTGAGTGAGTGGGCCAGATCATGCTGGACCTGGGTTTTGCCCTCGGGCTCGTGCTGGTGCTCGAAGGTCTCATCTGGGCCATCTTCCCAGGCTACGCGACGCATCTGTTGGAGGTGGCCACCCAGACCCCGCAAACGGTGCTGCGCCATGGCGGCGCGCTCGCCGTGGTTGCCGGTCTGCTGATCGTCTATCTGATACGCGGGTGATGCCGCGCCGGTCCTCGTCGATGGAGCATTCGCCTATGCACTCGAACCCGCAGAACTACCGGCCCGGCCTCGCAACTCGATGGGCGCTCGGCGTCGGCGCGCTCGCCGCCGTGCTCGCCTCGGCGACCGTCGTCGCGCAGGAAACCGCGCCCGTGTTCAGCGGTCCCCAGTCGGTAGCTCCGGTTGCCGAGCGGCTGCTGGATGCCGTCGTCAACATCTCGACCACCCAGACCATCAAGGGCGCCCAGGGGATCCCGCTGCCCGAGGTTCCCGAAGGCTCCCCGTTCGAGGAGTTCTTCAAGGAGTTCTTCGACGAGCGCAATCGCGACTCGGGCGGCGCGCGCCAGGTTTCCTCGCTTGGCTCGGGCTTCGTGATCGATCCGACGGGTCTGATCGTCACCAACAATCACGTCATTGCCGACGCGGATGAGATCTTCATCAATTTCACCGATGGCACCAAGCTGAAGGTCGACAAGGTGCTCGGGCGCGACACCAAGACCGACCTTGCGCTCCTCAAGGTGACGCCGGCCAAACCACTGGTTGCGGTCGCCTTCGGCAACTCCTCGATCATGCGCGTCGGTGATTGGGTGATGGCGATCGGCAATCCGTTCGGCCTGGGCGGCTCGGTCACGGTCGGCATCATCTCGGCCGTCAAGCGCGATATCAATTCCGGTCCCTATGACGAGTTCCTGCAGACCGATGCGGCCATCAACAAGGGCAACTCGGGTGGACCGCTGTTCAACATGGCAGGCGAGGTGATCGGCATCAACACGGCGATCATCTCGCCGTCGGGCGGGTCGATCGGGATCGGTTTTGCCGTTCCAGCCAACACGGCCGTCAACATTGTCGAGCAGCTTCGCCAATTCGGCGAGACCCGTCGCGGCTGGATCGGCATATCGATCCAGTCGGTTACCGACGAGATCGCCGAGAGCCTGGGCATGTCGGCTCCCAAGGGGGCTCTCGTCGCGGCAACAACGCCAGATGGCCCGGCTGCCAAGGGTGGCCTCAAGCCCGGCGACGTGATCGTCAGCTTCGACGCCCGGTCGGTCGCCAGCATGCGCGAGCTGCCCAAGATCGTGGCGTTGACCCCGATCGGCAAGGTCGTGAAGGTCGAGGTGCTGCGGGGCGGCGCGGCGCTCACCCTCGATCTGACCGTCGATCGCCTGGTCGAGACGGAAGCGGAGCTGGCGGCGATGACGCCGAGCGAGAGTGAGGAAGTCCAGCCTGGCCCGAGCCAGAGCGCGACCGTGCTGGGCCTGACACTCGTTCCGTTGACGCCCGAATTGCGCAAGAAGCACAGCGTTGCGGAAACGGTCGCGGGCGTGCTCGTCGCCGAGGCCGATCCCAATGGCGCAGGCGCCCTGAAGGGGATCCGGCCAGGCGAGATCATCTCGGAAGTGACGAACGAGAAGGTCGCGGCGCCGGCGGACGTGTCGAAACGCATCGAGGCGGTGAAGGGGCTCGGCCGCTCCTCCGTGCTGCTTCTCGTCACCACACCGAAGGGCGAGATCCGCTTTGTCGCCGTGCCGGTTCAATAGATGGGCGCTCGATAACAGGGCAACGTATCGGGGCCGATTGGCTCAGCCTGCACATTGATCCAGCAATCACACCGGCGGCGCGGGGTTGCTGAGCGTGCGCCGTCACGAGCCGGGGGTCGCGCGCTGATCCGGACTACGCGTCCTCATCCTCCTCCTCGTCCGCTTCCTCGATCGAGCGGACGGCGCAGATGCCGGCGAAGTAGAGGGATGCGAGCGCCCATAGCCAGAACACGATCGGCTCGGCGGTCATCGGATGCTCGGGCTTGTCGGCGAGGAACATCAGCCAGAACGTTGTCGCGCTCCACACCACCGTGACGATCAGCGTCAGCGGGCGGAATTTTGCCACCCGCAACGGATGCACGTACTTCCATGGCACGAATGTCAGCACGCCACACGTGACGATCACGGCAAGGTTCACCCAGTCGGGGGTCCGCAAAATATAAAGATAGAGGACGACCAGATTCCAGACGGCTGGAAATCCCTGGAAGTAATTATCCGACGTCTTCATGTCCATGTTGGCATAGCAATAGAGCGAGGTCAGCGCGATGAAGCACGCCGAGGCCACCGCGAACTGCCCAGGCACCATCTGGAACCAGAACACCATCAGCGCGGGAATGAAGGAATAGGTCACGAAATCGATCACGAGATCGAGCGCTGCGCCGTCGAATCGCGGCGTGTACTCGCGCACGCGGAAGCGCCGGGCGAGGGTGCCATCGATGCCGTCGATAAAGAGCGCAAGGCCCAACCAGAGAAAGGCCTTCAACTCGTCACCGCGCAGCATCGCCACCAGCGCCAGCATCGCGAGCACGATGCCGGTGCCGGTGAAGAGATGCACCGCCCAGGCGGCTGCGATGCGCCGCTGCTCGGACTTGCTGTCCAATGTCAGCCTCATGTTGTCATCCTCCAGGCTGCTGGAGCTCCCTTTGATTGCGACAACCAGATGACACGAAACGAGCGCGCGGTCGAGGCATCTAGCGGCGCCGTGCAGTCGGCCAGCCGGGTTTTTCTACACCGCAACGGCCACTGGCGGCCACCGGCGCATGTTTGCGGCACGATCGCTGGATGAAACTGACGGTACCCACTATCCCCTGCCGCCAGGCCTCAAGGCTGCCTGACGAATTTCCAATAGTGCCCGCTCGTGCCGTCGGTCGGTTTCAGGCCGGGGCGCTGGTCGGGGCGCTGGCCGAGGCGGATGAGGTTGAAGATGTCGGAGATGATTGATTTTGATTCCGCATAGTAGGAATGACCGACGAAATCGGTCTCGGCATCGGTCGAATCGATGGTGTCGATGCCAGGCACGACAGTGATGCCGCCGCCCGAATCGCCTGCCCGCGCGTAGCCGTTCACCTCTTGGGAAGCCTGCAGCGCCTTGTCGTTGGAGGAGGCGTAGAGCGTGACGGAGGGGGTCGCCGTGACGATGAAGGGGGCGATGTCGCGCTTGAACACCTCCGCGTCGATGTCGGGCGCGGCCATGATGATCTCGCGGATCTTGCGCCGCACGTCGGGTGATTCCTGCATCAGCTCCTTGATGGCGCCGGTCAGAGCGCGGTTGCCCATGCTGTGGGCGACGAGATAGATCGATTCAGCGCTCGAGCGCTCGGTGAACTCCTTGATGAAGCGCTTCAGGTTCGATTGCGTCCAGACCACGTTGCTCTCGTCGAACTTGTAGCCCGCCATGGTTCCCTGCGAGGGCCAGCTGTAGAACACCGGCGCACCCGAGAAGCCGAGATCATAGGCCATCTGAGCGGTGCGGCGCGCCGCGTCCTTGAACAGCACATTGTAGCCGTGCACGAAGATGAAGGCGCTTTTGCCCGAGGATCCAGCGACCCGCGCCGCGATCTCGGCATAGTACTGGTCGGGGAGCTGCTCCACCGCCGTCATCAGCACCACATGGCTCTCGGGGGTCTCGCGGAACTCGAGCCGCCAGATCGATGGGCCTTCGAGCTGGCCGAGCCGGTGCTCGCGCGGGATCGAGACCTCGGCCGCTCCGTAGACGAGAGTGCCGCGATCGCCGCCATACATCTCGTTGGGAGCCGCGCTGCCGGTGCGCTTGCGGTCGGTCGCGTAGAACACCCGCATGATTGCGAATTTGGGGTCGCTGCCGCCATTGGCGGCGGCGGGAGCGGGTGGAACGGGGGCAGGTTGCAGGGATTCGAGCTCAGGGGAAGGGGCAGCCTCTGCCGGCGCCTCGACCGAGGCTTCTGGCTCGCCCGCCGAGCTGGCGATCTCATCGTCGCCGCTGCGAGTCGACGGCTCCTCGGGAGCGCTCATCTTGGGTGCGGGCGCGCCAGCCGTCTGCCGCGAGGGCACGGAGTCGCCGACATTCAGCAGCACGAACGCGGCCATGGCGGCGAGCAGAGCAAAGATCGCAACCACAGCAGCGGCCGCCACAACTCCGCGCTTGCGATGTGGCCGTTGGCCGTTCGCTGGTCCGCCCATGACGCTCCCTCCCGCTCGAGACATCTCGCTCTCGAGCAAGGGCTAGCAAGTGCAGGGCGCCATGTCACGTCGCCCCCGCACCATCGCAGCACGGAAGAAAGCCGCGGATCGGAGCGATCAGTGGAGGACGAGCGCGCCGTCACGGAACAGAACTTCGCAAGGCTGCACGAGGCCCTTGTGGGCGACGCGAACCCGCGACAACGCTCCATCGAGGTTGTGGGCCCAGAAATCGAGGAATTTGCACAGGCGCGGATAGCGTGGATGCTGATCGTAGTCCTGCCAGATGTAGGCCTGGAGCAGGGATGGATGATCTGGCAAGTGGTAGAAGATCTCGGCGGTAGTGAGCCCATAACCCTTGATCTGGGCGACGAAATCCCGATCTGCCATGTACCGCGCTCTCCTTTGTGAACCCCGGATGACAGAGGGTAACGCAGAATCACTTCCAGGCAATGAGTTTTATGATGCCAATCAGATCGTTAGCAGCGTCGGTCGACGAGTGCTGCCAACCAGGCGCGCTGCCGGGTCCGTGGCAGCAGTGCTCGGAGGCACTGGCCGGGCCTTGCCCACGGTTCCCCTGGTCGGGCCCGTTTGATATGGGCTATGCAGGCCCAGTAACGGCGTCGGAACAAGGAAGCTCAATGGACAAGCAAGGCGAGAAAGCGAGCCGCGGTCTCGAGCGTGCGGCAGGCCCCGGCTTTCCTGCCACAAGGATGCGGCGCAACCGCAGGGCGGACTGGTCGCGCCGTCTCATCGCCGAGAACGTGCTGACGGTCGACGACCTGATCTGGCCGATCTTCGTCATGGACGGCAAGAACCGGCGCGAGGCCATCGCCTCGATGCCGGGCGTCGAGCGGCTCAGCGTCGACGAGGCGGTGAAGGCCGCCTTGCGCGCGCGCGATCTCGGCATTGCGGCGATGGCGCTGTTTCCCTGCACCGATCCGCGTTTGAAGACCGAGGACGGGCGCGAGGCGCTGAACCCGGAAAACCTCGTCTGCCGAGCGGTGCGGGCGATCAAGGCGAAAGTGCCCGAGGTAGGCCTGATGCTCGACGTGGCGCTCGACCCCTATACCAGCCACGGCCATGACGGTCTCTTGCAGGGGAGCGAGATCGTCAACGACGCGACGCTGGAGGTGCTGGTACGACAGGCGTTGGTGCAGGTGGAGGCCGGGTGCGACGTGCTCGCCCCTTCCGACATGATGGATGGGCGGATCGGCGCGATCCGGGCGGCGCTGGAAGCGGGCGGGCATCACAACGCGCAGATCATGGCCTACTCGGCGAAGTACGCCTCCGCCTTCTACGGCCCGTTCCGCGATGCGGTCGGCTCGGGCGGCGTGCTGAAGGGCGACAAACGGACCTATCAGATGGACCCCGCCAACACCGACGAGGCGATCCGCGAGGTGGCGCTCGATATTGCGGAGGGCGCCGACATGGTGATGGTGAAACCCGGCATGCCCTATCTCGACGTGGTGGCCCGCGTGAAGCAGGAGCTGCGCGTGCCGACCTTCGCCTATCAGGTGTCGGGCGAGTATGCGATGCTGATGGCGGCGGCGCAAAACGGCTGGCTCGACGGCGACAAGGTGATGCTCGAGAGCCTGATCGCCTTCAAGCGCGCCGGCGCCGACGGGGTGCTGACCTATTTCGCGCCGCGCGTGGCGGAGCAGCTCAAGCGTTGATCAGGTTACTGGCAGGTATCGATCATGACATCACCCCCGCCGCTCAAATCCCGTGAGCTGCACAGTCATCATTTCGATTCGACCATCTGGAACGATTTTCCGTTTCGCTCCGACGATATCGTGATCGCCACCTATGCGAAGTCCGGCACGACCTGGGTGCAGCAGATCGTGGCGCAGCTCGTGTTCCAAGGCGCCGAAGGACTGGAAGTGTCGGCGATGTCGCCCTGGCTCGATCTGCGCGTCCCCCCCAAGGAGGTGAAGCTCGCAGCTCTGGCCGCCCAGCAGCATCGCCGCTTCGTCAAGACCCATCTTCCAGTCGATGCGCTCGTATTCTCGCCCAAGGCCAAGTATCTCTATGTCGGCCGCGACGGTCGCGATGTGGTCTGGAGCCTCTACAACCATCACGTCAACGCCAACGCGACCTGGTACGATATGCTCAACAATACGCCGGGCCTCGTCGGGCCGCCGATCGGGAGGCCGCCGGCCGACATCCGCCAATACTTCCACGAATGGCTCGACGGCGACGGCTACCCGTTCTGGTCGTTCTGGGAAAACGTGCGGAGCTGGTGGGCGATCAGGGATTTGCCGAATGTGCGGCTGATCCATTTCTCGGCCCTGAAGGCAGACTTGTCGGGTGAGATCCGTGCCATAGCGGCGTTTCTGGGCATTGCGATCGATCCCTCCCAACTCGACTCCATCGTCGAGCACTGCGGCTTCGACTACATGAAGAAGCACGCGAGCAAATCCGTTCCGCTTGGCGGCATCCTGTGGGAAGGCGGCGCGGAGACGTTCATCAACAAGGGCACCAATGGCCGTTGGCGCGACGTGCTGACGGCGGACGACAACGCCCGCTACGAGGCTCGGGCCACGGCTGAGCTGGGCGAGGATTGCGCCCGCTGGCTGACCGCAGCCCAATAGGCCGGGCCCGACCCGCATTGCCCCCGGGCTATCTCCGCTCCACCAGGCTGGTCTTGCCGGCCGTGCGCGGCAGGGCCTCGAAGGGGAGGATGGTCGCGGCTGCACTTGCGCCGATCCGGCTGCGCAGTGCGGCTTCCAGGCGCTGGGCGATGCCGGGGAACAGCGCCGCGGCGAGCCCCTCCGCCGCCTCGGCCCGGAGCACGATCCGGTCGAAGGGGCCGGGGCCTGCGAGCACGATGCGGAAATGTCCCGAAAGCGCGTCAGCCATGCCGGCGACCACCTGTTGAACGGCCGTTGGGAACACATTGACGCCACGCACATTGAACATGTCGTCGGTGCGGCCCGTCACGCGGAAGCGGAACGACGTCCGCCCGCAGGCGCAAGCACCCGTCCCGGTCACGGTCACCACGTCGCGCGCGCTGTAGCGCACGAGCGGCTGGCATTCCTTCTCGAGGTGGGTAGCGACGAGCTCACCCACCGCGCCCGCCGCGACCGGCAACCTTGCCCCGCTCGCGGGATCGAGGATCTCGGCAAATACCGCATCGCCAGCGATGAAATGCAGATCGTTGCCGGACTCGCACTGGCTGCCCATGATGCTCATCACCTCGGAGAGACCGAAATTGGCGTTCCTCACCTTGAACCCCCAGGTCTGTTCCATCCGCGTGCGGAACCCGGCGTTGTCAAGGCCACCCTCGCCCCCGAACAGACCAAGTCGCAGCCCCAGCTCACGTGGCGTCTTGCCGCCACGCTCCCGCAGCGCCTGCTCCAGCAGTGCCGGATAGGACGGCGTGGAGGAGAGGGCCGTCACCCGCAATTCCTCGATCACGTCGAGGAGCTGCCCGGTGGCGCCGACGCCAAAGGGGATGACGGTCGCGCCGGCGGCTTCGAGCGCGAGGTGGTCGGTGACCCCGCCGGTCCAGAGCTGGTAGTTGAGGCAATGCACGACCCGGTCGCCCGGACGGAGGCCCGACGTGAAGTAGCCGCGTCCGCCGAGGCGCGCGACGATGGCGGCATCCTTTGCCGAATAGGCAATGACCATCGGACGCCCGGTCGTACCCGAGGTGCGATGGATGCGGATGATCTGCTCGGGCTCGCATGCGACATGGTCGCCGAACGGAGAGGACCGGGTTTGTGCGTCCTTCAACTCGTCCTTGGTGGTCAGGGGTAATTCTTGCAGGGTGTCGAGGTCGAAATCGCGGTGAGCGAGCGGGCCGAGCTTGTGGCGATAGAGAGCCGAGCGGGAGCGCACGAAGCTCCATTGGGTGCGCCAGAGGCGTTCCTGGTAGGCCCGCAGATCCGCGGGCTGGATCGTCTCGATCTCGGGATGCAGCATGAGCTCCGCCATCGCAATGGTTATCCCGATCAAGGGGCGAGCGAGCGTGCGGCTCGCAACATGATGCCTGCCTCTTCGACGATGGCGCGTGCGATCCGGCCTGTGCCGATGGTTCCGGCCGCATCCTCGGCGCGGACGTCGAACCAGTAGAGCGGGGCCTCGTAGGCAACGAACCTCGCATGGCAGCGGAAGGTCGCGCCCACGGCGGTCGGCGCCACATGCACGACCTCGATGCGTGCTCCCACCGAAAGCTCTCCGCCTGTGAGGAACGGCTCGAGCAGCCTGGCGCAGGCGCGCTCCAGGTGGCCGATCAGCGAGGGTGTCGAGAGGACTTCCGGATAGCGCTCGCCTGGCGCGCTTGCCAACCGCGACGCCGCCATTTCGGGCGATACCGTCAACTCGAGCGTGGTTGTCGCTCCGGCGTCAGGCGTTGATCTCGTCATGGTGCGTCCTCCCCGCGGTGACACTAGCCGAGAGGGAGCGGCGCCGTGAAGGGCGTCAATGCGCTGGGGTGCTGGGCAAATCGAGCTCGAGCCCAGCGACAAGATCGAGCTGATGGCGTGCGTCGAGCAGTTCCGTGAGCTCGGCCTCGGGGATGCGCCGTGCGCGCGCGAAATCCCATTCGATCACCAGTTGCGGGTTCTCCCGGGCGAGGATCGATCGGATCCGCTCGATAGTCTCATTGGGGATAGGCTGCATGGGCCACGTGCCTCTCGGCGAGCAGACAGGCTTGAGGAAACGCGGACACGGGCGAAGCGCTCTCAAGTGTTGCTGCCGACGTGGCGCATCGAGCAGGCCGACACAGCGGTGATTCGCTCCAGCCAAGCAAGCAGCCGTGTTGTCCCGCGATCAGCTGGTAGTGGATGATCGAGAACGGCGTGCACGGTCGTTCTGGCGCAGATGCAACTCGAATGGCGACGCAATAACTGGCAGATACAACTGGAGTGAACGATCGTCGCGCCCCGCGATGACGCCGCACGACTTGCTACTCCGAGCCAAGACCGGTCTTACTCTGGCCCATTTCGAGAGGTCTATTAACGTGGCATTAGCCTTGACGGTCCATCTTGGTGGGCGTTACCGTTGTTTGGGTTTCTGGTTGAAGAGGTCGCGTCGATGAGCACCCTAGTCGTATCCCCCGATGATGCCCTCGTGGCCGTGCAGCCGCTGGCACGCGAAACGCGCAAAGCGTTGGAATTGGCCCGTGAGGCCCTGACCCGGGTACCCGAGCAGCCCTGGGGTGAATTCGATGGTCCCTCGATCGAGCAGATCATCGACCGGATCGACCGCGTCCTGAAGCTCGAGCGCGAGGTCGCGAGCGAGCTCGGCATGCGCCTCAGCTGAGCAGACTTCCGCCCCGCACCCGGGATCTTCACCAAGCACACCGAGCTCGCCGCGAAGATCCCGGCTCGATCGGCTGGTATTAGGCTGATCCATTCCCGCTTTCCCGGCCGCAGGCGGGCTACCGGATCGATCGATTGGCCGCCGATTTGCGCCCGCTCGAGAGCCGGGACCGAGGCCCGAGCGCGGCAGCCACCCGTCGTGCAGAAGGCGCGCGCCTTCGGCACGACGTCGGACTCTGGGCCCCGGATGACCGCTCCGCGGTCTCCGGGGAGACGGAGTGGAGAAGCGATCGACCGCAGCTCGTATGACGGGTGGTGGTTGCGATTGCGCCCGGCCGCTCACATCTCCGCGCGGTCGCGGAAAGTCTCGTAGCGGCGTTTGGCGTAAAAGCCCGCTTCGAAAAACGGCGAGGGCGGCAGGCGCTTGGGCTCGCCGAACGACATCAGGTCAGCGGCGAGCGGATTGCTCTCGCCAGCCGCCATGTCGGCCGCGCAAATTCCAGAGACCGTCGACTTCGTCGCCCCGACCCCGTTCTCGCAGACGGCCGTGAAGATGTTGGGCGCGGGCTGGGCCAAGCCATGCGCGAAATTGCGCGAGAGGCAGACGAAGCCGGTCCAACTGTGCTCGATGGTGAGATCGGGTAGCTCCGGGAACCGGTCCAGCAGCAACCGCCGGTGATGGGGCATGCTCGCCTCGCGGCGCCCATCACTGGGGATATGATCGAGGCTCAGCGCAAAGCCGGCACGGATCATGATGCGGTGATCAGCGGTCAGGCGCACGGTCGGGCTCGAGGTATGGATCGCCGGGATCAGACCCCAGGGCTTGGCACACATGGTCTTGCGCTCAGCTTGGGTAAGCGGCCTCGTCAGGCTGACATGCAACGCGACCGGGAAAATCCGGTGGCGGTGGAAGCCGAAGGCTGGGGCAAATGCATTGACGGCCAGGATCACTTTCTCCGCCTCGACCATGCCGCCGGGTGTGGTGGCACGGATCGTGGGCCCATACTCGATCTCGACAACGGGGCTGGATTCCGCCAGCAGCACATTGGCGGGCAGTGCATCGGCGAGGCCGCGCACGAGCTTGGCTGGCTGCATCAGGATGTTGTTGGGGGTCTTGAGCGCCGCGCGATAGTGCCCGGTGCCCAGCGCCTTCCTGGTCTGGGCGCTGCCGAGCAGCTGGTGGGGCTCATCGAGCATGACGAGCTCTTGCGAGAGGCGTTGCAGGCAGGCCTCGCCTTTGGGGCCGACCGCGCCGATATACATGCCGTCGCGTTGCCAGTCGCAGCGGATCTGGTGCCTCGTCACGATGTCGTCGAGGAAGCGCGTGGCGCTCTGGGAAATACGCCGGATACGCTCGGCGACCGCGATCGGCGAGACGCCCGCGGCCTCGGCCTGATGGCGGATGCCGAGGATGAAGCCCGAGTTGCGCCCCGAGGCTCCATCGCCGACAGTCTTGGCATCGACCAGCACGATACTGTCGTCGGGGCGCAGCGCGGCGTAGCGATGAGCGGCCGCGAGGCCGGCAAAGCCAGCGCCGACGACGAGGAGGCTGGCCTTGTGGCGGCCTTTGAGCGGTGGCTTGGGCTCGCGACCCGCTGCTGTCAGTTGCCAGCCGTTTCTCGTGTCGTTGAGAGGCAAGGCACGGATCTGGGGCATGGCGGCTCCGGCTTTGATCGTTGGCGGCGGCTGGCGAGCATAGAAGCGCCGCCGCCGCCTGAACAGGGCGCGATTTGCAGCTCTGGCGCGCCCGGCCTATGGTTGGGAGCTGAATGCAGCGAACACCTGGAGACGGCATCCTTGCGCACGCAATCCGCCGATACCGCTCTGATCGTGATCGACGTGCAGAACGATTTCTGCCCCGGCGGCGCACTTGCCGTCACGGGCGGCGACGGGATCCTCCCCCTCGTCAACCGCATGATCGCAAGCTTCGAGCATGTGGTGTTGACGCAGGATTGGCACTCCGCCGGCCATTCGAGCTTTGCTTCCAGCCATCCCGGCCAGCAACCGTTCTCATCGGTCGACATGCCCTACGGACCCCAGACCCTGTGGCCAGATCATTGTGTTCAGGGCACGCTCGGCGCCGAGCTCCATCGAGGCCTGCAATGGGGGAAGGCCCAGCTCGTCGTGCGCAAAGGGTTTCGCCTGGGCATCGACAGCTACTCGGCCTTCTTCGAGAACGATCGCCGGACGCCGACGGGTCTTGCCGGCTACTTGCGCGAGCGGGGACTGGGGCGGCTGGTGCTCGCGGGGCTCGCGACCGATTTCTGTGTCGCCTATTCCGCTCTCGATGCGGCGCGCCTCGGCTTCGAGACGACGGTTGCGATCGATGCCGCGCGTGCGATCGACTTGCATGGCTCGCTTGCCGACGCGGTCGAGCAGATGCAGGGCTTGGGCGTGAAGCTGGTCGAGGCTGGCGCGGTGCCCGGCTGATCAACGTCAGCGGCCGCGCTGCCAATAGAGCATCGTGACCGTGACGACGGCGGTCAGCGCCATGGTGCCGAGGATGTCGGGTCGCTGGATGAACGAGGTCCAGGCGGCGATCCCCTGCACGAAGCCCCCGCGCCCGGTCAGCACGCTGTTGAGGCCGATCACGACGAGCGAAACCGCGGCTGTCATGATGACCGCCGTCACGGCCTGCAGGACACGTTTCACCAGCTTGGGCACCGAAATCGCGTGGCGTCCGAAGGCGAGCGAGGTGCGGTCCGACATGATTGGGCTCCAGCGAAGCGTGGACGATGGCGCAGCTTAGCTGATTCGACCGCGAATGCGGCCCGAGCGAGGCTGATGCCGCCGCGCCATCGACAGAAGCGGACCCCGGATCAGATCTGGCGTGCCTCGCGGGGAGCCTCGGCCGAGGCGAGGTCGGCAATGATGGTCTCGCCGGCGATGGCCCGCTGGCCGGTGGCCACGAGGGCCTGGCGTCCGGGTGGAAGGTAGATGTCGACCCGGCTGCCAAAACGAATGAGGCCGATGCGCTCTCCGGCCCCGATGCTGGTGGTGTCGGTGACGAACGACACGATGCGACGCGCGATGAGCCCCGCAATCTGGACGACCGCGATCTCCTCGCCGCCAGCGGTGGCGATCACGGTCGACTTGCGCTCGTTGTCCTCGCTGGCCTTGTCGAGGCTCGCATTGAGGAAGGAGCCGGGCATCCGCGCCGAGCGCGCCACCCGGCCGGCGACCGGCGCGCGTTGGATGTGAACGTCGAGCAACGACAACACGATCGAGACCCGCGTTCGCGCTTGGGGTCCAAAGCCGAGCTCGGGCGGCGGCGTCACCGCTTCGATCTGCGCGATCCGCCCGTCGGCGGCGGCGAGCACGAGGCCATCGCGCAACGGGACGACGCGATCGGGGTCGCGGAAGAAGAAAGCGATGGCGATCGTGAGCAGGATCGCGAGCCAACCGAGCGGAGGCCAGAGGAACAGCAACACCAGCGCAGTGGCGGCCGCCAGCCCGACGAACTTATGCCCGTCGCGATGGATCGGCACGAACAACTCGGCGAGGCTGTCGATGAGGCCGTGGCGGTCGGTCATGGCATTGGGGCGAGGCGTCGGAGTGCCACGCCGATCAGACGATCGTCGAGCAGCGCGAGTTTTCGTTCCGCAGCCTTCGGCCCGCCGGGCCATACGCGCAGCGCTGCCCGAACGTTGCTGACACTGGGCGCCGTGTCCTGGTGTTGCAGTATCCAATCGACGGTCGCCAGCAGCTCCATTCCCAGCGGCGATTGGAATCCTTCGATCAGATCGGTCGTTGCCTCCAGCGCCGGTCTCAGCTGGTCCATGTCAGGCGTGCTCAGATAGGCAGCGACCCGTTCCTTGGCCTCGTCCTGAAACCTAATGCCATCGAACGCTCCCGCGTCTGCAATTCGCTTCTCGCAGCAGAGGTAGGTCCCGTCCAATTCCTCCAACAAGTGACGCAATCTGTCGGCATAGGGCCCGAACCTGCTCGCCTCGAATCGGAGATCGAGCGAGGATGCCGAACCCATGGCCTTGATGTTGCGCTCGAGGAAATAGGCCAGCTTCTGCACTTCGAGCAGGGAGCACTCGATCCCGAGGATCGAGTACCGCCGCACCAGCTCCGCGACGAGGGCACCCGAGGGGGTGAGGCCCGCCTTGCCCGCTCGCTTCAAGACGGTGTGGTCATTGCGGTCGGGTTCGAAAATTTGTATCTCAATCCCCTTCAGGTCGGCCAGTGCGGCCTCGATCCGTGGGCGCACCAACGACCAATCGAGGCCGCCATTGCCGCTGCCCAATGGTGGAATTGCTATCGATCCCACGCCGGATTCGACAATGACCCGGTGGAGATCGATGAGACCCGCATCGATCCACTCCATTCTCGATGGGTTGCGCCAGTGCTCCTTGGTGGGAAAATTGATGATCCATCGCGGGCCCAATAGCTGCTGCCTGGTCGTGACGAACATGCGGCCGATCTCGACTTGTCCAACTTTGCATGCGGCCGCGTAGGACTTGAAATTGTCCGGAAAGGCCTCCTTGAACGCGAGGGCGATGCCCTTACCCATGACGCCCACGGTGTTGACGGTGTTGACGAGGGCTTCAGCGCCGGAGTCG
Organism: Hyphomicrobiaceae bacterium; assembly: GCA_031403055.1. GTDB lineage: Bacteria > Pseudomonadota > Alphaproteobacteria > Rhizobiales > Hyphomicrobiaceae > JANNSW01. The sequence goes on from JANNSW010000155.1 coordinate 39,034, forward strand.
AGCAAGTTGCCTCGAGTGAATCTCATCATCGGAAATACCATCCAGGTCTGGACACCACCACCAGTGGCGGCCGATGCGATGCAACGAGTGTCTGCAGCCATGCCTGCGTGGCACCATCATAGCAAACGATTCCCAGCATCGCTTCATTTGGCAGGTGGCGGTGCACGAGAGCCTCCGCCTGGTACCGCTCGAGCTTGCCTGGATCTCCCGGATCCCGCCTGAAGTCGCGATTTCTGAGCAGGGGCCAATCGATCTGATCGAGGTCGGCCGGATCAGAAAAGAACTGTGCTGTCACCAGGTAGGCGTGCCTGTCGGTGAACAGGAAAGTCAAATGGTCCGCTGCGAGCTTCGCAATTGAGGAGACCAGCACGATGATCTCACGATTCTCACGTCGGGGAATGCCATTCCAGCCCGTTTTTATGTTGAGCAGCATCGGCGTGCGTGGCGTGAAATAGAATGGCACGTAATCGCCGAGTGTGCCGCCTGGGAGGCATGGGACTGGATGGTTCTTTCCGCCTTTCGATCAGGTCCGGATTGCCGATGTTGACGTGATTCACGTCGAACCGCGCCCCGTTCTGCGCGTGAATTCCATTGGCGAGGAGCCAGGGAACATTGTCCCTATGCACAATCCGAAAGATGAGCGCCTTCTGGGGATCGAGAAGCAGCGGGATGGCGATCGGCTGCCTGCTCACACACCCACCAGCGTCGCCCGGTTCGGGCGGTCCTTGCCGATCACCTCGGCTTCCTCCTCGAGGGCGTGGGCGAGACGCTCGCGGGCCTGCTCGGCCTCGCGCTGGCGTGTCCACATGCTGGCGTAAAGCCCGTTCCGCTCCATCAGCTCGCCATGGGTGCCCTGCTCCGAGATCTCGCCCTTGTCGAGCACGATGATGTTGTCGGCGTGCACGATCGTGGACAGGCGATGGGCGATCACGAGCGTCGTGCGGTTGCGGGCGACCCGGTCGAGCTCGTCCTGGATCTCCTTCTCGGTGTGGCTGTCGAGCGCGCTCGTCGCCTCGTCCAGGATGAGGATGGGCGGGCCCTTCAGGATGGTGCGGGCGATGGCGACGCGCTGCTTCTCGCCCCCTGAGAGTTTCAGGCCGCGCTCGCCGACCATGGTCTCGTAGCCCTCGGGCGTCGAGAGGATGAAATCGTGGATCTGGGCCTGGCGTGCGGCCTCCTTCACCTCCTCGTCGGAAGCATCGGGCTTGCCGTACTTGATGTTGTAGAAAATGGTGTCGTTGAAGAGAACGGTATCCTGCGGCACCACGCCGATCGCGGCTCTGAGGCTCGCCTGCGTCACGTCGCGGATATCCTCCCCATCGATCAGCACGCGGCCTGCGGCCACGTCGTAGAAGCGAAAGAGGATCCGGCTGACCGTCGACTTGCCCGCGCCCGACGGCCCCACGATCGCGACCATCTTGCCGGCTGGCACCTCGAAGGAGAGGTTCTTCAGGATCGGCCTCGCCGCGTCGTAGTGGAAACCCACATTCTCGAACCGGATCTGCCCTTCCTTCACCGACAGCGTCGTCGCGCCGGGTTTGTCGGCGATTTCGGGGCCTTGGCCGAGGAGGGCGAACATGCTCTCCAGGTCGACGAGGCCCTGCTTGATCTCGCGGTAGACCATCCCCATGAAGTTCAGCGGGATGTAGAGCTGGATCAGCATGGCGTTGATCATCACGAAATCGCCGACGGTCTGGGTGCCGCGCACGATCCCCTGCGCCGAGAGCAGCATGCAGAGCGTGAGGCCAATCGTAAAGATCAGGGCCTGGCCGGTGTTGAGGAAGCCGAGCGAGTAATAAGTGCGGATGACGGCGTTCTCGTAACGGGCGGCGGAGGAATCATAGCGGCGAGCCTCCATCTCCTCGTTGCTGAAATACTTGACCGTCTCATAGTTCAGGAGACTGTCGATTGCCTTGCCGTTGGCGTCGCGGTCGCTCTCGTTCATCTCGCGCCTGATGCCGATGCGCCATTCGCTCGCCTTCACCGTGAACCAGAGATAGGCGGCAACCGTCGCGATCACGATCAGCACGAATTCGAAACCGAAATACCAGATGAGCATCCCGCAAATGAGGACGAGCTCGAGCGCGGTCGGCACCGATTGCATGATGCCCATGCGGATGATGGTGTCGATCGCCTCGGTGCCGCGCTCGATCACGCGGCTGAGCGAGCCCGTCCGCCGCTCCAGGTGAAAACGCAAGGAGAGCCGGTGGAGGTGGCGGAAGGTCCGGTTGGTCAATGCTCGCACCGCGTGCGCCGCGACCGCCGTGAACAGCACGTCGCGCACCTGGGCAAGCAGCATCATCATGACGCGCCCGCCGCCATAGGCGATGACGAGCATCGCCGGCACGACCGCGAGCATCGCCCCGGTTGCGATCTCGCGCCCCGACCCTGCGCTGTTGGCGGTCAGCCAGTCGATCGCTTCCTTGTAGAAGACCGGTACCAGCACGGTGACGATCTTGGCGACCACCAGAGCCACCGCAGCGACCACCACCCTGAGCCGTAGATCCGGCCGGCCTTCCGGCCAGATGTAGGGCAGCAAGTCCCGCAGCACGGTCCAATGGTCGGCGTCGCTAGCGGGGATGGCCGGTATGGCCTTGACGGCGGGAGCCGCCGCACGGGAGCTGTCGGCAACGCTCATGATCGGGTGTCCTGCTCGGCCGGAAGCCGGGGTCTGTACTTCCGGCGCTGCTCGTTGGCCCGAATACTTAGCCGCTCGGGGGGACCTTGTCCCGCGCTAATCGGGTTTCAGGTCGAGGGCAGCCGCAGCCGCTGGCCCCGCCGGATCAGGTTGGGATTGCGCAACGATCGGGGATTGAGCGCGACGATCTCGCGGTAGCGGGCGCCACGGCCCAGCGAGGTTCGCGCGATCGACCACAGCGTGTCGCCGCGGCGCACGCGATACCACCGGCTGGAGCGGTGTCGTCCCGGCAGGCTCACGCCGCCGGAAAAGCTCTGTTGCAGCAGAACGCGCTCCACCGAGCTGCCACGGACGACATTGACCTGCTTGGTGCGGTGGCGCGTAGCCAAGGCCAGCCGCTGCTGGCGCCCCGGCCCATGCGCAAGCCGAACCTTTCGCTTGCCCGACCTTGCAGCGTGGCGCTTGCCAGCCTTGCGCACAGTCGCCTGGTGGGGCCGGTGAACCTGATCGGCGCGGGCATGCCGCCGCTTGCTGCGGGGCTTGGAGACTGGTGGCGGGCTTGCCGTCTCGTCGCCGGCGCTCGCCTCGGTTGCGGCTGGTGCGTTTGCTGGCGCTTGCTCAGCGGTCGCTGCTGCCGATGTCGCGGCCGGCTGTGGGGGTTGGGGATCCGTCGTCGCCGCGACGAGCTTGTCCTTCTCGCTCGGACTGCGGTCGAACGCGAGGGAAACGGTCTCGGTCACGTCGCCTGCGGCATTGGAGCTTTCCACGCTGACCTTGTGCCGGCCGGGCCGCAGCAGATGCTCACGCTCGAACCGATAGCGGCCGTCGGCTCCGGCCTGGGTGATGCCGATATCATCGCCATCGGTCAATACGCGAACCTCGGAGCCGGATGCGGCGCGGCCCTCCACGGTCACGCGGCCGCTGCGCTGCGACATCGGCTCATAGCGGATCGCGCCGATCGTGAGCTTGCCCGAGGGCGCTTCGACGAGCGTTGGCTCGGCGCTGGCCGCGGGCGCCTCTGGCGCTGGCGAGCCCTCGACCGATGCCACCTCGGCAGGCGTCGTCGTCAAGGGTGGCGGCGGCAGGTCGCCGGCTTGAGGTTGGCGCAAGAAGGTCATCGCGGATTTCAGCTTCGCGCTGCCATCGGCCTCGATGACAACGGCTTCGGCCCGGTGCTCACCAACGGGGAGCCATTGGTCCCAGCGATGCAGGAACCGGCCGTTCTGGGCAGCGATGGCTTCGCCGGCGGGCTCGGCGTCGATGCGGAATTGGACCTTGCTGCCGATGGGCGCACGCCCCGACAGGGTAACGCGACCTTTGTCGGGTGCAAGAGCGGTGTAGGTTGCAGCCGAAAAGGCGAGCGGATCTGGGATCGTCGACACGGCCGGATCATCGCTCGGGTTTTCGCCCGTGCCGAACCACTGCGAGACCGTTTCCGAGACGCTCGCCGCCATCTCGCTCGCCTTGTCCACGAGCCCTTGCGTCACCTCCGGCTCGCTGGCGGGTGGAGTGCCTTGGCTGCCATCGGCGGTCTGTGCCACTTGCTGCTCGCCGCTCGCAGACCCGGCTCCCGCTGATGCCGGCTCGGGAGCATCGGGCGGCACGACGAATTCGATCATCGACCTGACCGTGACGGGCGACGCGCCTCCGAGCCGCTCTACGATTTCCAGACTGGTGGGGCCAGCAGGCAGTGCATTGGGTAGTTGCAACCTCCAGTCGCCGGCCGGATCCGCCTCGGCCTCACCGAGCGCCGTACCGGCAGCCGTCACCGTCACGCGGGAGCCAGGCCGGGCGGTTCCGACCAGCACGCGTGGTCCAGCCGCCGCCGACTTGGCGGGATCGAGCCTGGGGATCGTCGCGGCCAGGAGCTTGGACTGGGCCGTGCTCGACCAATCAGAGCTCATTGCCGGGTCGGCGCTAGCGGCGGCGCGCGCTGCCGACAGCAGATCATCAGGGGCGGGCTCACTGTCGATTGGTCCATCCATTCGATGCGTGATCGGGGAATCGGCCTCAGCAGGCTGCAGGGCGACTCCATCGATTTCCGCGGGCGAGGCGACTACATCTTGTGCAACCTGCTGCCCGGAGGAGGCTGCGGCGGGCTCTTGGGGCGCTACGGCATCGGCAATGGCCGGTGACACGGCCGGCGCTGCCGTGGGCTCGACGGCTGTTGCGGCAGCTTGCGCTGCTGCGTTGACGGCACCGGCTACAGGCGTTGTGGTGGGTGGGGAAGCTTCCGTGCTACCGGGTTCACTTGGGGCGGGCGCCACCAGTGGCTCGAGATTGGGCAAGGTCGGTGGATAATCCGTCGCGGGCAGGGCTGCGCTGGCGACCGCAACGGTGATGCCGGCCTCGGGGGCATTGGGGGTCGCTATGCCGGCCGCTGTCGAGGGCCCGGCATTCACGCCCATCACCCGCTCGATGCCCAGGCGCAGATCGATGGGCAGCTGCGGCGCTACCCTGTCCCAGTTCTCGGCGGCAAGACCCGCCGCAGTGGTCCCGGTGAGAAATGCGAGCAGCGCCGCAATCTGGCCGCGCGACGCGGATCGGGGTCGCATTTCGGCTTGTCCGCCGGAAAGTGGTTTGTTGGAGTTCATTTTCTTTCAAGCCATTGCTGTGCAGGCTTCAGACGTGGACAGAGTTCGCTGCCACCTATACACGGTTCCGCCCATTGGCCAATCCCCGCCACGATTTGAAGGTCAACTCGCTTCGCTTGCGCCCCCGACTCGGTGCCTGCAACGGCACGGTTTCCGCTCAGGGCCCAAGTACGCTAGGCTGGCCACTCTCCCGGACAGCGCAAGGCGCTTGGAACATGGACATGCAATGAAGAAATCCAAACTGCCGATGCCCAACGGCCACCTGTCGCAAGCCCCTGCCGCGGTCCCGCCCCTGGGTCTGGACCTGCGCAGCATCTGCGTCTTCTGCGGCTCCGGCAAAGGCGTGAACCCGGCCTACGCGACCGCGGCGCGGGCGCTGGGCAAGCATCTCGCCAAGGAAGGCGTTGGCCTGGTCTATGGCGGGGGCAGCCTCGGCTTGATGGGAGAGATCGCCAAATCCGTGCTGAAGCATGGCGGTCAGGTGACGGGGATCATCCCAGCCTTTCTCACCGAGCGCGAGCAGATGCTGAAGGACGCCCAGGAGCTGATCGTCACCAAGGACATGCACGAGCGCAAGCGCCTGATGTTCGAGCGATCGGACGCGTTCGTCGCGCTGCCGGGCGGTATCGGCACGCTGGAGGAGCTGGTCGAGCAGCTCACCTGGTCCCAGCTCGGTCGGCACCGGAAGCCGATCATCCTCGTCAGCATCGATGGGTTCTGGGATCCGCTGTTGACGCTGCTCGATCACATGCGCACCGATGCCTTCATCCGGGCCGAGCTGGAGGTGCGTTTTCATGTGACGGCCAAGCCCTCGGATGTGGTGGGTCTCGCCCGCAAGCATGTGTCGGCGGCGGTGGTGGACACTGCTGCCGCAGAGGTCATCACGTCACGGTTCTGAGGCGCCGACTCCAGGGGCGAGTGCGGCTGCCTCCACCCGGTCGCCCGGCTTGAGTCTCAGCCGCCGGACGGCGCCTGCTTTCAACTCGAGCACGGCTGCAATCGTCCCACCGGAGCTGATCAAAGCCTCCGACAGCGGCTCCGTCGCCTCTGCAATCCGTGTGATCGTCCCGTCTGGCGCAATGAACACCATATCGAGCGATACAGTGGTGTTGCGCATCCACATGCTCACGCTTTGTGCGGGCTGGTAGACGAACAGCATCCCCTCGTTGTCGCCGATGCTGTGGCGAAACATCAGGCCAAGCGCCCGCGTTGCGTCGTTCTCGGCGATCTCGGCATCGATGCTGTGGCGAGCTGGCCCCGAGACCAGAGTGATCGCCTCACGGCGCATGGCCGCCCCCTCGCCATGGGCGGATGCTAGGCTCCACGCCAAGGCCGCAACGCAAAGAAGGGCCGCCGGGGCGGCCCCTCCTCGTGTCATCGAACCGGAGCAGACGCCAAGCGTCCGCCCACGCTCAGTTGTGTTGAGCAAACCGCGGCGGTGCGCCCTCGGGGCGAATCTCCGCGGCCATGAGGCCGTTGGGTCCCTGGCCATAGCGCACCATCACATATTGTCCCGGTCGCAGCTCGGTGAAACCGAACCGCCGGATCGTCTCCATATGAACGAATATGTCGGGCGTTCCATCGCCGCGAGTCAAGAACCCAAACCCGCGCAGCCGGTTGAACCATTTCACCATGGCTCGCTCGTACTCGCTCTCGGGCTCGACCGTCACATGCGTGCGCTGCGGCAGCTGTGAGGGATGGACGGCAGTGCGCTCGTCCATTTCGAGGATCCGGAAGGCCTGCAGGCCCTTCGGGCGTCTCAGCACCTGGCACACGACGCGTGCGCCTTCGTAGGCGGTTTGATGGCCCCCTGCCCTGAGGCAGGTCACGTGCAGGAGGATGTCCTCGCCGCCCTCATCCGGGACGATGAAGCCATAACCCTTGGAAGCGTCGAACCATTTGATCGCACCAACCACTTCCTTGACGTCGACCGCGGCGGTCCCGTCGTCGAGGTCGGTGAGACCCATTCCGATGTTAGGATTGACAGTCGCATTCATATTGGGATGGTCTGACATGTCTGGCGGAAACTTCGCCATGCATTTATCCCCCACATTACCGTTTCAACTCGATCCCGGCTCGGCCAGTTTTGCCCTCTGACCTTGCCTAAAGACGGCCACGTCACCCCACGTGGCGCGCCAAGCATACCGATTGTTAACCAGTCTGCCAGCGCTTTTGACATGATCGCGCCGCCCGGATCGGCCGACACCCCTCCGCTCCGTCCGGGCACGCCCTGTAATCTATTGAAAGATCTCAGGATTTCCGGGCGGAAAACTCGCGAACAAACCTGTTCGAGAGCCGGCTTCAAGGCGCCTTGCGGGCCGGAACATGACGATCATGTGGCAGGCTTGCAAGCCTCCTAAGGCAGGATTTGAGCGAATCACCCCCGCTTCCCGGATGGCTTGCGGCCGCGTCCACAAAACCCCTCGCCGGTAGCATTCTACCCCGTCGGAGTGCCCTCGCTCGCGTGCCTCAACGAAGTCAAGCGTGAACAGTTCGCGACAGGTCGCCGACCTGCCCGAACGGTTTTCCACTGGCTTGAGTGCAGTGCAGCATGCGCCCACGGACGGATACCCGCGATTGCACAAATCCCCCATCGCTGCTAATCGGAGGTTGCAGCCCGCGCGACGGGCAAGGAACGGTCCGGAGGCCGCATGCGCTATCTGCACACCATGGTGAGAGTGCGCGATATCGAGCAGTCGCTCGCATTCTACTGCCAAGGGCTCGGCATGCGCGAGGTGCGGCGCAACGAGTATCCAGACGGCAAGTTCACGCTGGTCTTCCTCGCCGCCCCCGGCGACCAGGCGCGCGCGGCGGATCAATCCGCGCCGCTGCTGGAGTTGACCTACAATTGGGCGCCGGAGGACTATGCCGGCGGGCGTAGCTTCGGCCACCTCGCCTTCGAGGTCGACGACATCTACGCCCTGTGCGACCGCCTGCTGCGTGCCGGCATCACCATCAATCGGCCGCCGCGTGACGGCCGCATGGCATTCGTGCGCTCGCCCGACAACATCTCGGTTGAGCTGCTGCAGAAGGGTGCGGCCAAGCCCAGGCAGGAGCCCTGGGCGTCGATGGCCAACACCGGGGTGTGGTAGCCAGTGGAGGGCCAGTGGGAGCTTGGCGCGGGCCCCTGCTGGGGCGTTTGGCAGAAATCTGTTGCGGCGCACCGAAAACAGTTCACATTCGCGACGGAGCTGCTATAAGAGGCCTCCGGTTGCCCGTGAGCACGCTCTGATTGAGCTTGGCTCGGGCGCCGTGATCGAGTTCTCTGGCGCACCGGGCGATCCCTGCCGCAAGTTCCGGCGGATCGACAGTGGTCGGAGAGCGAAGGTGACGCGGGGTGGAGCAGCCCGGTAGCTCGTCAGGCTCATAACCTGAAGGTCGTAGGTTCAAATCCTACCCCCGCAACCACTTCTTACTTATTGAAATTATTGATTTTTCTTCCTGGGCCGTGACGGCCCTTCTTCCTCGATTTTCACGAATCGTGGACCAACCGTGGACCAGATCTGCGTGCGCTTGGCCCTCGGCGGTGGACCCGCACGCCCCTGTGGCCAATGTGCCCTTCGGCCAGCGAACCGCGCCCGCGCTTTTCGGAGGCCCTTGACAGGTCGCTGACGGCTGACACGGCCTCGTGGGTCGACACACGATCCGAACTCTCAAAGCTGGCGGTCTGGTTGCTGCAGCCGTTCTACCCGAGAGTGCAAGTCTCGCGGGCCAGTGGTCCGCTCACCCCCAACGACCTGCCGGATTGCTGCGCCGCAACAGATCTCAGCCTTGGGCCATGAAGAGACACTCGGGAAGTCCTCGCGGGCGCGAAATAGACGATGATGGGGACGGCAGGCGTGGACAACTCGTTCGCGGTCGCTCTACTCGCCTCCCCCGTTGTCCTGGAGGATGTTGCCATTTTCGTCCATGTAGTAGCCATCGAGCGGTTGACCGTTGGCGTCGAGCAGCGAGGGATCGGAGACCTGCACGCAGCGGCTCCCGTTCCACGCCTTGCCCGAGGGGCAGGTGATGCGCCCGGGCGGGGTGGTGAGCCCGGCTCCGTCGCCCGAGCTGTCCTCGCCTTCGGGGGCCGCGTCCGAGTGGCCATCGCTGCCGATCAGTGTGAACACGAGGCGGGCGTTGCTGCCCGAGCTCACGTAGCCCGTCACCCGGCAACCGCCGCTGACGCGCACAGGAGCGTCCCCGTTGAGGATGAGGCGATCTTGTCCGGAGCCGGACCGGTATGCGCCGCTGGCGTCATAAGGGGCGGGCTCGCAGCCCTGGCGAAACACATAGGCGGTCCCGCTGAGACGCCCCGACCCCACCAGCATTCCCTCGAAGAGCACGGTGCCGCGACGCACGCCCTGCTTGCGGATGCTGGTCCGCGGCTCATCGTAGGTGATCGTGACCGAGTCGCCATCCTCGCGCATGACCATGACCGAGCCGTTATGGTCCCAGGTGGTGTCGGCAAACGCCTGCACTGGCCAGACGGCGAGAGCGACGAGGAATGCCATGAGAAGGCGGTAGCGCATAGGGAACCTCCTGGGCGGCGCCTTGCGATCGACTCAGGCGCCCGTGAACTTCAGCTCTTGCGCCTACACGAGAGCGGCCCTGCCTTCTTTCTGGTCGGCGGTTGCGAACATTGCATGATATTGCCTCCGCGCGACGTGGAGGCCTCCCCGGAGCGTCGTCTCGTAGGGCGCATCTTCGCTGGTCTCCAGACACCCAGCGCACCCATCCGTTTCCCTCGGAAGCGTGCAGATCGCGGCTTCGACCGACCGAATGGCAGCTTAGCCCTCAGCTTCAGGCCTACGCAAGCGGGAGACCGCTCGTCGGTTCGGGCCCAAAAGGGACCTCCTTACCCAAGAATGCCGCGACTACGGATTGTCAATGAGCAACGCGGCTTCGCTGTTCGCCGCGTCATTTCCGGAACAGGTAGATCGGGCTCGACCACATGCGGTGGCCATCTTCTTGCTGTACGCGGATATACACGCTGGTATCACCCTTCGCTCGGACTTTGACCTGACGTCTGAGGCTCGCGTCCGCTTGGTCCATCACATTGGGCAGCCGTTGAACGCGAACGGCGCGGTCGAGACCGCCGGCCAGAAACTCACGCGGCTCGACGCCGAGATCCGCGATCACGACTTCGCCCGACGCGGGTGCCGTCTTGAAGGCGAGATGTCCGGTGTTGGGAGTTTCGAGCCAGAGGTCGATTGCACCGTAGTTTCCTGTGGTCACGGCCTTCCACGTCACCGAGGAGTGGTCTTGCTTCTGAATTCCACGATCGAGGTTCCAGCTGTTGATCACGCCGGTTCGCACTATCCGGTTGCCTTCAATGGTGAGTGATCCGTCCCAGTTGGTCGCACGCGCTCGCCCGCGATATTCTGCGCCCTCGTAGACAAGCCGCACGCGATTGCAAAGGGCCTGATCGCCATAGAAGCGAACGGTTTCCAGGCAATCGAGACCATCGAAGATGTCGAGCCGTTCGATCGGCGCCGATGCAATGACGTTGATGACCAGATCGACAGTCTCCTGATCGACGCTGGCGATGTCGCCCATGATGAGGTGGCGTGTCGTCTCGATTTTTGCGGCCCCGAGCGATGGGTCGCGCTGGTAGGCTTGACCATCTCGGGCCAGTTCCACCGACACATCGACGAAAGCGCGATTTCCGGTCGTCGCATAATGCCGCCGCCGACGCATCGACTCGAAGATTGCGTCGCGATCCAGCCGCTCGGCCAGAAAGCACGTTAGGCCGCCGTAGCTGCCGAAAAACGACGCGCCAGGATAGCAGGCGCCGGGGCGGCCTTTGTGTCCATCAGAGTTTGCAACGATGCCAACGCGAAAGTTCTTTTCGAGCGCATCGCGCACGATCCACTCGAACGTCCCCCACGCGGAATGCACTTCCACTGCTGTTTCGAGGGTGGCATCGTGCGCGAAATTGATATCGGCATACCGCCCACCGACATGGGCGACCACAACACAGTCCTTGCCCTTCAGCTTCGCAAAGAGGTCGTGGGCATCGTGCGCGTCGGTCGCCTCGTCGACGATGTCCACGGCATCCGCGATTTGCGCATGACTGGACCGATAGATCGTCTCGCCTTCGCGGCGATAGTGCACGTTGCGATCACCGCCAACCGCCGTATTTGCTGACCACTCATAGCCAGGGATGCATACAAATCGGCCCGGCTCTTCGAACTCGGCCGACAACAGATTGAGGTGTTTCCAGAACGCTCCGGAAATCTGGAAATCGTTGCCTTGATGACCCATGACATCGACATGGGCCTTGTCGCGGCCGAACTCAAAGTATTTACGCGCCGTGTTGGTGCCGAGCGTCTCGTTCGACTGGCCGTGCGTGTCCCCCCAAAAATGAACGAGCGGCGCATCACTCTTCACAATGCGCAGAGGATTGGTTCGGCAGAGTTCTTGCCCATCTTCGGCGACGACACGGATCTCGCAGTCACCGGGCGCGGCGCCGCGAAGGCCCTCTACGATCGCACCAAACTTACCCGCCTTGAGCGTGACGGAGGTCGGCAGCCCTTCGAGGCGGCTGTTCGCCAGGAGATTGACCTGACGCTCGACCTGATCCGATGGATTGCCCCACTTGTCGTCGATCTTGAGCGCGAGCCGGAACTCCTCCCCGCAGCGCACCAGTGTCGGAACGATCGCGAACCATTTGACGCCCGGCCCTGGAACGACCGCGATACGTGGGCATTCGCGAAGCGCGACGTAATCGTATGTAGCGATCGGATCTGCGAGCACGTGAAATTCGAACTCGCTCTCGCAATACGTTTGTACGCGGATGCCCGGTGAGCCGAAGCGCTGATCACCAAAGCGAATCGTGATCGCATCGCCGGGCGCCAGAAAACCCTTCGCGACTCCGACATATAGCGATTGGCTCCACGGGCGGATGTTGCGCCTGAATTCCCACTTGGCTTCGAGCGTGGCATTGTTGGAGGATTCGACCGTGGTGTAGCCTGGAGCCTTAGGATCGGTGAATTGCACCGGCCCGAAATCGGTGGCGAACCGGAAACCGATCTTGATCGATCCGGCGTCGTCCACGCCAAAACACCCAGCGGTATAAACCAGCTTAAAGTTCTGCCAAGACCCGGCCTCGAAACGTCCGGACGGTTCCAGCGTGGCCCGGCCCATCAACTCGGGGCGATACTCTGACGTCGGCATAGCGGTCTACAATCTCTATCGGCGGGGCCGTGAAATCACGACTTGGATCGGCAATCCTATAATCACTGAACTGAGATCATGCCAAGCTGCGACCGCAAAGCAATAGGTCCGCTATGGGTCTTGTGTCACGAGCGTAGCCAGTCCACACGGCTGCGCGCAACTGTATTGGAGATGGAGGCAGGCCCTTCGGGTTCGGCGATCAGGTCGCTGATCCCAAGCCACCGTGAGCCGCTGCGGTCAAAAGCCGTGGTGGTGAGCGTCGCGGAAACGTCGGGGCTATGATCCCGGCAGGCAAGGTCGAGAGAGACGAGCGCAAGCGAACTGCTTCAGAAGCGTCGAAAGCGGATTAGATGATGTCAAAATCGCGGGGTGACCCTTCCTGCGAGATCAGCTCGGGCGATGTCCTGATACGGACCGAGCGGCATCCGGCGTGTAGGCAGCGTGAAGCTCGACCCGGCTCTGGTACGGAACGTGAGAACCTTGCCGGCGATGCCAAGGGAAAAGGCACAAGCGGCTACAACCGCGAGGCCGAAAGTACCGATGCGTCGGAGAGGGGCGGACTGCCTCGTAGTAGCGGCGAAGGCCCTGTAATAGGGTTGGAGCGAAGGGGGTGGGTCACCGAAGTTGAATCGGGCCAACTGGCAACGGGAGGAGCCCGAACCTCGACGGAAGGCGGCAGCCTTCGAACGGTGGCACGAGCCGGATGATGCGAGAGTATCAAGTCCGGATCTGTGAGAGGCTCGGGGTGAAATTCCCTGGGCCTACTCGGCA
>JANNSW010000156.1:0-6349 GCA_031403055.1 Hyphomicrobiaceae bacterium
CTCGCGGCACTGCTCTCACCCGACCTTGCCCACCTGAAGGGCCGCACGGTTGCGGTGCTCGCGTCGGGCGGCAATGTGGGTCTCGAGGAATTCACCCGGCTGGCGGCAGCGTGAGCGCTCGATGACGGAAGCGGCGGCCGCTTCGAAGCGCGAGCGGGCGCTGCTCGTGCTGCTTGCCGGCGCACTGGTGATCAGCTCGTCGCCGATCCTGGTCCGGCTCGCTGATGTGGGGCCGATCGCGAGCGGGTTCTGGCGGGTCACGCTCGCGATCCCGGTGCTGACGTTGCTGCTCGCTTTCGGACCGAGGTCGGATGTGCCGCCAAGCGCGCATGCTGGCGGCTGGCCGGCGGCGCTGCTGCTGCTCGGTTGTGGAGCTTTCTTTGCCGGCGACATCGGCTGCTGGCACCTGTCGCTGCAGTCCACGACCGTCGTCAACGCGACGCTGCTCGGCAATTTCGCGACGGTGTTCGTTGCGTTGTTCGGCTGGCTGGTGCTGGGCGAGCGGCTGGGGGGCCGGTTCCTGCTGGGTCTCGCCTTCTCGCTCGGTGGCCTCTTGCTGCTCGTGCTCGGCAAAGGCGCGATCGGCGGCGGCCAGCTCGCAGGCGATCTGCTCGGATTGCTGACGGGCGTGTGCTACGCTGGCTATCTCATCACCATGAGCCGTTTGCGCGTCGGGCACAGCGTGCCACTGATCCTGCTCGGCACGACCGTCATCACGTCCCTGACGCTGTTGCCGATCGCGCTGGCGACCGGCGAGCAATTCTGGCCACGCGAGCCGAGCGGCTGGCTGCCGCTCCTCGGCCTGGCGATCGGCTCGCAGACGCTGGGGCAGATGGCGATCGGCTATGCGTTGAAGCACCTGCCGATGTCGTTCTCCGCGGTTGTCCTGACCATCCAGCCGGTGATCGCCGCGATTGCCGCCTGGGTGCTGTTCGGCGAGGCGATCGGCCTCTTGGGATTCGCCGGCGCGGCGCTGGTTCTGGCGGGCATCCTGCTGTGCCGGCGTGGGTGAGTGGGCTCGCGATTCACTGCTTTCCGACTTTGAATTCGATGCGCCGGTTCTTGGCGCGCCCTTCCTCGTTGTCGTTGGCCGCGACGGGTTTCGTATCGCCGAAGCCCGCCGATGCAATGCTGGCCGCCTTGACGCCCTTGGTGGTCAAGTAGTCGACCACTGCCTTGGCCCGCCGTTCCGACAAGGGCTGGTTGGAGGCCTTGCCGCCGACATTGTCGGTATGGCCTTCGACGGCGAGGCGCACTCCCGGGCAGCGGATGGCGATGTCGGCGCCGGCATCGAGGAGGGGAGCGCTCGCCGCATCGAGCTCCGCGCTGCCGGTCTTGAAGTAGATGGCGCCGGTCTGCGACATGGCAGTGAAGCGGTTCTCGCAGGCTTCCGAGGTGAGCGCTTTGGCGGCAAGCTCCAGCTTCTTTTTCGCGCGTGCGGCCCTCGCCGATTCGAGCTTTGGTGTCGAATCCCCGGAGCCGAACACCAGATCGAACGTGATCGATGCGGCGGGTGCGATCAGCGTGCCGCCCAGCACCTCGACCAGCTTGGCGATGTTCTTCTCGAGGCCGAAGCTCGCCGCCGTCACGATGATGGGAGCGACCGTTGCCACCGAGACGGTGGACTTGTCGATACGGGTGATCCAGACCGGGGCTACGATCTTGCTGACGACGCCATGCATGCCGACCGACAGCTCGAGCGGGTAGAGCACGCGGGCTCTCGACTTGAGTTCCTGTAGCTTCGCCTTGTCGAGTTTCGCCGTGATTTCCGCGAAGGGGAATTTGAAGGTCTCGAACAACAGGAACCGCATGCGCACGTCGCGGATGTCGAGACCCGTGTCGAGGGTGGCGAGGTCGATTTTGACGCTCGCCGTACCATCCTTGCCGACCGTGCCCTCGACCGACGTGAACTGGTGGGTCTCGAACAATGCGTTCTTCTTGACCGTCTGCATGTAGACGTTGGAGAGCTCGGGATTGAGCACCCAGTCCTGCTCGAGCAGATCGGCGGCGCTCGCGGCTCCCGGAAGAGCCAACAGCCCGAGCCATGTAACGACTAGCCATGCTCGCAGCGCGCTCATTTGCAGCCGCTCTCCGCCCAACGCATGATCGCCGTCTTCAGAGTTCCCCCGAACGGATGGGGATGGCGCAGCACGGCCTTGCGCGTCGTCGCATAGGATTTCCCTTGGTCGCAGAGGGTGGCCTTGTCCCATTTGTGGCAGGACGTGCACTTCTTCTTCCACTGGTCCTCGGGAATCCCCTCGATCGGGGGGAAGTACGGGATCGTGTCGATCATCTCCTGGATCGACTTGCCCCTGACGGGTGCCGGTCCGAAGGGGATCGGCTGGTCGAAGCGCAGCTCGACGCCTTTGCCGGTATCGGCCTTCGTGCCCGTCGCTCCAGCGGCGACCTTCGTCTTCTTCTTTGCCGTCGCTCCGGCGGTCGCCTCGTCGGAAGCAACCTCAACCGCGGGCTCGTCGGCCGCGGCAACCTCTGTCGTCTTGGCAGCCGTCACGCCGGCGGCCGCCGCCTTGCTGCAGACGAGAGATGTCATACGGCGGACGACGATGCGGCGGTTCTTCTTCTCAGGCCCGCTCTTCTTGATGACCGGGTATTTCTTGCCGAAGCCGGCCGTCGTCAGCGCGCTGGCCGGGATGTTGTAGAACCTCGTCAGCGCGGCCTTGACGGCGAGCGCACGCCCCTTCGAGAGCTTCAGATTGAAGGTATCAGTGCCGACCAGGTCGGTATGGCCTTCGATCGCGAAGATCTCGCCCGGGTGATCGGCCAGGATGAGCTCCATCCAGCGGCCGATGCGATCGAGGTTGACCATCTCCTCGGGCCGCACGACCGCCTGGTTGAAGCCGAAGCGGATGGTGTCGACGGCGATGCTCGGCAGGCTCGCCCTGACGAAACCCTGGGCCAGAATGACGTCGGGCTGGCCGAAGATCTGCTTCACCGAGTAGCACTTGGCCGGTTTCTTGGCGGGCACCGCAGTCAGCTGGGCGACGATGGCCTTATCGCTCGCCTTGGCGGACCAGATCGCGGCCGACTTCTTCGTGCCGGGGCCGCAACCGCATTGGGCGTTCACCCGCACAGGCTTACGCTTCTTGGCGGTTGCCGCGATGCTCTGCTTGCGCCTTGCCTTGGCCTTGGCGAAGCGGCTGGTGGACTCCTTGCGGTAGGATTTCAACTTCTGCTTGGCAATGCCGCCATTCTTGGCAGCGCAGCTCTGGTTGGCAAGGCACGCCTTGAAGTTGTTGATGTCTTTGAACAGATGGAACTCGGTGAAAGTCGTCGACGAGTTGTTGTTCTCGATCGAGATGTTGATCTGGTTGATCGTCGGCGGAATGAGCAGACAATCGACGCAGATGAAGGGAGGCGGAATGAGGGTTTGCGGCGTGCACAGTTCTGGCGTGTTGACGCACACGTCCTCGGGCGGCGCCAGACAGGTGCCGTTGCTCTGGCACCCGTCCGGCCCGGTGATTGCTTCCGTACCATCCGGACACATCTTCACCTCGGCGGTGCAGACCTTGGCCTGGTCCTCCGGACACTGCGCGAAAGCGCAGTTGTTGTTGGCGTCGCGCGAGACCGTCGAGCCATCGGCGCAGGTATGAACCTCCTGCGTGCACATGTCGGCCGTCGGGGGCACGGGATTGTCGACGACAGTAAAGGGATCGCCGTCCTGCGGCGGGTCGAACTCGTCCGGCGGAATGAGATCGGCGAAGTCGCCACCGGGCGGTGGGATCATGTCGTCCGGCGCGTTGGGATCAACCGGGTCGTCGGGGTTGTCGGCAACGCCACCGGCGTCGGGATCAACCGGGTCATCGGGGTTGTCGGCAACGCCGCCTGCGTCGGGATCGACCGGGTCCTCGGGGTTGTCGGCAACGCCGCCCGCGTCGGGAGCGGCCGGATCATCGGGGTTGTCGGCAACGCCACCCGCGTCGGGATCGGCCGGATCTTCGGGGTTGTCGGCAACGCCGCCTGCTTCGGGATCGACCGGGTCCTCGGGGTTGTCGGCAACGCCACCCGCGTCGGGATCGGCCGGATCATCGGGGTTGTCGGCAACGCCGCCCGCATCGGGGTTGTCGGCCGGCTGATCCTCGACTTGCTGCTGCTCCTCCTGTTGGGGCTCCTCGGCCTGCTGCTCCTCCTGCTGAGGCTCCTCGGCGGCCTGCTCCTCCTGCTGGGGCTCCTCGGCCTGTTGCTCCTCCTGCTGAGGCTCCTCGGCCACCTGTTCGTCCTCCTCGGCCCAGACGACCGAAGGCGGGCTCGTGCACAGCAGCGCGGCCAAAACGATTGCGAGGAGAGCGGCTTTCGAGCGCCAAGCGTCGGACCAGACTGTCATGTGGACTCCCTTTCACCCGGGCGATGCACCATCCGCCATCGCCCGCTCCCCAGCAGATCGCATCATTTTAACATTAACGTCACAACCGTGTGAATGGAAATTGTCGCCGAGCATTGGACCGACCGGCTTGCCGGCGCGTGCTCGCACAGCTTGTCAAGCCGCTCAATTCGCAACGATAAATCCCGGCGATGCGATTTTACGCTCCGCGCCCGCAGCATGGCAGCCGCGCTGCGACGCCTTCACCCTTCCTCGGCGGCAATCGCCCTCTCGACCTCCGGCCTCGCCCCCACCCGCGCCCGGTGCGCGACGATGCGAGGGAAGCGGCGGGGATCCACGCCGTCGTCCTCCAGCCAGCGCGCGATCGTGAAGAGGTAGGCGTCCGCGACCGTATAGCTGTCACCCATCACCCAGGGTCCTTGCAGGAAGTGCTGCTCGATCGGCGCATAGGCAGCGGTCAGCGCGTCGGGCACCTTGCGCTGCATCTCGGCGATGGCGGCGGGGTCGTCCGCCCAGCGGTAGCCGCGCATGCCGTGGGCGTGCGCGACGTGGACGGTCGAGCACAGATAGCTGTTGAAGGACTGCACCTGGGCGAAAGCGAAGGGGTCATCGAGCGGGGCGAGGCGGGCCATCGGGAAGCTCTGGGCGATGAAGGCGAGGATCGCGGGCGTCTCGCTCAGCACCCCGCGCGGGGTCACGAGCGCGGGCACGCGGCCCTTGGGGTTCAACGCGAGGAACTCGGGGCTGCGCTGATCGCTCGTCTTGAAGCTGAGCCGCACCGCCTCGTAGGTGCAGCCTGCCTCCTCGAGCGCGATATGGGCTGCAAGCGCGCATGTGTGCGGGACATAATAGAGCTGCACGTGGCGGTCCTCCCTGCGGTTCGCGCTACCATGAGGGCTCGCGCCGCCAGCGGCAAGGGTCGGGACGGCGCCATCACGCGGCGACACTTCAACGTGAGGTCACTGGCGCTCGTCCCGTCGCAGTGCCTATCTATGGGCACGGCTCTGCCGCATCGGGGGTTTGCTCATGGCCACATGGCTGCCGAAAGGACTGTTCACGGAGCTGGGCGTCAGGCCCGAGCCGCGGCTGCCGGATCGCGTGCGCGCGCTGATCGCGCGCCAGGAAAGCGAGAGCGAGCGCCTGATCAGCTGGGCCCAGCTCGCCGTGCTGCTGACCTTCGCGACGCTCTTCCTGGTCGCCCCGCGTCCGGCGGACGCCGGCATGCCGATGTACGAGCCGGTGCCGATCGCACTGACGGCCTATGGTCTCTTCACGCTCGGCCGGCTCGTTCTTTCCTATCGCGGCTCGATGCCGGGTTGGCTCTTGGTGCTGTCGATCCTCTCCGACATGACGCTGCTGATCGGGCTGATCTGGTCGTTCCACATCCAGTATGGCCAGGACCCCGCCTTCTCGCTGAAGGTGCCGACGTTCATCTATGTTTTCGTCTTCATCGCGCTCAGAGCCCTGCGGTTCGATCACCGCTTCGTGCTGTCGGCGGGGCTGTCGGCGGCGGTCGGATGGCTGCTGCTGGTGGTGCTGACGGTGCGCGCCTCGGCGCCCGAAGCGATCACCCGCAGCTTCACCGCCTATCTGAACTCCAACTCGATCCTGATCGGCGCCGAGTTCGACAAGATCTTCACCATCCTGCTCGTCACCGCCATCCTCACCTTCGCGGTCTGGCGAGGGCGCCAACTGCTCGTCACGGCGGTCAAGGAGGAGGCAGCCTCCCGCGAGATCCGCCGGTTCCTGTCGAAGGGCGTGGCCGAGGCGATCGCCTCCTCCGATCAGCTGGTCGAGGCAGGCGAGGCTGCCGAGCGCGACGCGGCGATCGTCATGCTCGACATCCGCGGCTTCACGCGCTTCTCGACCAAGGTTGCGCCAACGCGCGTGGTCGAGATGCTGACGAGCTTTCATGCCCGCATCGTCCCGATCGTGCAAGGCAATGGCGGCGTGATCGACAAATTCCTCGGCGACGGCGTGATGGCGACATTCGGCGCCGTCAAGGCGAGC
>JANNSW010000157.1:0-4286 GCA_031403055.1 Hyphomicrobiaceae bacterium
CGAGCCCGCTCGCCCGGTTCGATCCTCGGCTCAGGCGAACCACCAGCGCTCACCGATCCTCAACCCGTCGAGCTCCCAGTTGGGCGCGATGTCGCCGTGGGCGAGCTTCTTGCTCTGAGCCTCGACGATGTTGTTGAAGACGATGACGATCTGGCCGCAGTCGTCGTGGCAGAGCTGCTGCATCTCGGCATACATGCCCGCGCGCTTTGCCTCGTCGGTCTCGGCACGCGCCGCGACCAGCAGCTCGTTGAAGCGCGGCTGTGCCCACCTCGTCTCGTTCCAGGCAGCGCCCGCCGCGTAGGTCGTCGTGAACATCCAGTCGCAGGTCGGCCGTCCGCTCCAGTAGGAGGCAGAGAACGGTTTCTTCAACCAGACCACGTCCCAATAGCTGTCGGCCGCCTCCTTGACGACATTGATCTCGATGCCGCATTTGGCGGCGCTCGCCTGGTAGAGGACGCCCGTATCGACGCAGCCGTTGAAGGCGGCATCCGAAAGGTTCATCTCGACCTTCAGGCTCGAGAGGCCGGCCTTCTTCAGGTGGAACTTCGCCTTGTCCGCGTCGAAGTGGTAGACCGGCTCCGGATTGATGCTGAACTTGACGGCAGGCGAGATCGGATTGTCGTTGCCGGGCGAGGCGTGGCCGAGGAAGATCTTCTTGGCGATCTCCTCGCGGTCCATCGCCCATTTGAGTGCGAGGCGCACGTCGGGATTGTCGAAGGGAGGCACGTCCACGAGCATTGGGAACGTGTAGTGGGCATAGCCCACCAACTCGTTCACCATCAGATCCGGGTTCTGCTGTAGCAGGCCGAGCGTCTTCAGGTCGGGCCGGATGATATGATCGACCGCTCCAGACACGAGCGCGCTCTGGCGGGCCGCATGGTCGGCGATGGTCGTGAAATCCACCTCGTCGAACCAGGCACGATCCGAATGATGGTAGTTGGGGTTGCGCTTCATGTTGGCGCGCACGCCGAAATCGATGCTGTCGAGGATGTAGGCGCCGGTGCGGACTTTGCCGTCGATATCGGCTGTGCCGTCCTCCTTGGCCTGCAGGATCGGGATGTGGTAGTCGCTCGTGATGTAGGGGAAGTCGGCATTGCCACCGCTCAGCGTGAAGACGACGGTCTCCTTGCCGTCCGCCTTCATGTCGGCGACCGCGGCCAGCAGCGATTTCGCCGCGGACTTCGTGCCTTCTCTGGTGTGGTGGCGGAAGGAGGCGATGACATCGTCGGCGGTCACGGTCTTGCCGTTGTGGAAGGTCAGCCCCTTCCTCAGCTTGAACACCCATTTCTTCGCGCCGTCGGAGGATTCGAAGCTCTCGGCGAGGTCGGGCAGGATGTTACCCTTGGCGTCGACGACGGTCAGGCTGTTCGAGGTCGAGCCCCAGCCGACGCACTGCATGAAAGTGTCGTTGTAGGTGCCGGGATCATGGTTGTCCGTCGTCGATCCGTGCGGCGTTGCGATGCGGAGCTTGCCGCCCTTCTTGGGCTCGGCGCGGGCGATTCCGGTGAACATGGTGTCGGCGATGCCGACGGTCACGCCGGCGGCAACGGCGCCGACGATGAATTCGCGCCGGCTGAGCTTGCCGGCCTTGGCGAGACTGCTGAGGCGACTGAGAGTAAAAGCTGTCATTTCAGAACCTCCCACTTGCAACCACAACGCCCCTTGTCGAGGATGATCGATGCTAGGCGCGATGCACGGCCTTGGCGAGAGCCATGTTGAATCGCCTTGAAGGCATATCGGCTTCTGGCCCATGGCTTCCGGTCGGCAGGCGCACCCTGCAGGCTCGCTATCGGAGGGTAGAGCTTCCGTGCCAGAGTGTGGGTTCGGGAGTATTTGCGGGGTGAGGGTCAGCCCTGGTCGCGGCGATGCGAATCTGTTGTGCTGTTGCGGTCATGTACCTTCCTCCCGTCGCGGGCGATCATCATACGGCGAGGCGGACGCGAGTTGCAAACAATACACTGAGGCCTACTCGGGCAGCTGTCCGGCAAACGAACGTTTGACGGCCACGCTCGAAGCCGTCCGACAACCTGCCGTTGCGGCGGCCGTCCGGACATCATGATAGATGGACGCCTTGCCGGACACGCTGTGCCTGCCACATTTCATTCTCACTTATCGTGAGCACGAGCCGATGAGTGCAAGCACGCCGCGATGATTGCGAGCATAGGATCACGGAGCGTGAGCAAACACTGTTCTCCAGTCTCACTTATCGTGAGCAGGATTCTGCGATGATTGCGAGCACGCCGTCCGATGATTGCAAGCGCCTACACATAGCTCTGCGAAAACAAAGGAATCTAAGCAGACATTCGTTGGGTTTCCAACGAATGTCTGCTTAGTCTCCCGGCCGGACGACCTCCCAAGGTGCAACCCACTTGCCGGCGACCCTCAGCTCCACGCCCGCATCGTCCTCGATCACCTTGCAGACAGTCATCTCGCCCGCGCCCTTGCCATAGCGCGCGCCCGCCTCCTTGAAGCGATCGTGGGTCGCACGCGTCAGCTCGTTGCGCGTGCCGACCTCGGTCATCAGCTCCTCGATCAGCCCCAGATCCTTGAGGCAGAGCGCGATCGGGAACGAGGGGTCGTAGTGGCCGGCGAAGATCGATGGCACGTCGTGCTGCAAGACGAAGCTGTCTGCGGCCCCGCCCTTCATCACCTGCCACCAGATATCCGGCTCGAGGCCCGCGAGCTTTGCCGTGACCATCGCCTCGCCGATCGCGGCGGCGTGGATCTTCCAGAGCTGGTTGTTGACGAGCTTGGCGACGTAGCCATTGCCGTACCTGCCGACGCGGCGCAGCTCGCCCATGGCCTCGATCACCGGGCGCACCTTCTCGACGTGCTCATCCTCACCGCCGACGAACATCGGCATGTCGCCACGGATCGCGGCATCGACCGAGCCGGTGACGGGTGCGTCGACTGGCCCGCCGCCCTTGGCACTGAACTCAGCTGCCAGCTCGCGCATCAACTTGGGGCTGCTGGTTGTCATGTCGATCCAGAGTTTGCCCTTGCAAGAGGTCGAGAGAAAACCGTTCTCGCCGCGCACGACCTGCTCGACCTCCTTGGGGCCGAACACCATGGTGACGACCACGTCGCAACGATCGAGCACGTCGGCGGGATGGTTGCCGCGCTCGGCGCCCTTGGCGATCAAGGGATCGGCGGCGTCATTCCGGATGTCGAAGACGACCATGTCGAAACCCGCGCGCCGCACATTGAGCGCCGCGTTGCGGCCCATGGTGCCCAGTCCGATGAAGCCGACGATCATGACTTGCCCATTCCTTCGTGCTTGCGATCTGGGGGTTGATGCGATCAGGGATTGTCGCACTCGGACGGCGGATCCTCCGAGACCCCGAGATAGATCACAACCTCGGTCGGTCGTCCTGCGACCTTCAGCAGCGAGCGAACGAACGAAACTTCCAGGCCTGCCGACGATGAATTGTACATAGCCGCTGGCCTGGCCGCGGTCGAGCGTTGCCCGCACCTCTGGAACCTGGAGCCCGCTCATGGCTTCCTCCTCGGCAGTGCTGCCATGAAGCTCGCCACCTTGCCTACGTTATGCGCTTCGATCTCGGCGGGGCTCATCGGCCCGAGCAGGCCGAGCACGGCGCGCTGCTGAGCTTCGAGAACGACGAGGCCGACGAAATCCCGGGAAAACCGCTCGGAAACCGCCGGCGACGTGCTGTCCGGGTCCAGGCTCCGCTCCAGCAGGCCGGCGACGCTGGCGATGACTCGGGCCGGCCCGTTCTCGTAGAACAGGCGCGCAAGAGTTGGCTGACGAGCCGATTCGCCGACGACGAGGCGATAGATCGAAAGACTCTGGGGCTTCAGCACATAGGTGAGCACGGTGTGGCCGATGGCCGTGAGATCCCGGCGCAGGTCGCCGACCGCGGGCTCTGGCGAAGGGAACGCTCCGATCAGCCCCCGTGCCGCCCGATCGATGCAGGCGGCGAACAGTCCTTCCTTGTCGGGGTCCGAGTAGCAAGCGAGCAGGATTACTAGGTAGGGTTGCCTAACATTTTGATATTGCATGCCATTATGTTCGTATCCAACTCGTAGGCGTCTCCGGCATTGCTGCACGACTTGAGTACCACGCTAAGCCCGGATTTGCTGGGCTCAGCCTGGCCGCATCGGGGCTTACCTAGTTAAACGGTTCCGCTGCTAGTGCGCCGGCAAAACCGGCAAGGAGTAGATGGTGCAAGTCCATCACGATGAAAGAGTAGCGATCTGCATCGACCCCGAGTCATGCGCAGTGGCCCGTGAGGACCACGGCGAAGCGTTGACAGGGGATGACATAG
>JANNSW010000158.1:0-15629 GCA_031403055.1 Hyphomicrobiaceae bacterium
TACGGACAAGGACGCCGGCTTCAAGCTGATCCGGCGGCGATGGGTGATCGAGCGAACCTTCTCCTGGCTCCGCCGCAACCGACGGCTGATGGCCCACTATGAGGCGCTCGGCATCACGGCCGTCGGCTTCGCCAAGCTCGCAATGATCAAGCTGATGCTCGCCCGGTTGGCAAACCACGGAACGGCAACGTGAAGTTTTGATTCAGGTGCTCACAAACTAACGCCTGTCTCCAAGTCTGCCGACCAAGACTGGTGTGCCAGCAGCCGGTCACCAGAACAGACACTCCGGGTTACCCGAAATGGGATCGGGATGACGCTGCTGCAGCGCAGTGCTTGCCGGGATGATCTATTGCCCCCAATCAACGGCCGACTACCACTGCGAACTCGGCGGAATACACGGATAGGCGCCAGAGTCGTCGTGCCTTGTGTCGCCATGGCAACCCGCACTCAGACGATCTCGACGTCTGAGTTCCGCCCTTGGCCCGAACCGACGGGCGACCTCCTGTTTGCGAAGGCTCGAAGTCGGAGGGTAAGCTGCTATTCGGCAGGTCGAGGCGGGATCTGCACGCTTCCGGGGGACACGATGAGTACGGCGGATGCGGGGGGCCCGGCGAGGATGACCCTGAAGGCGTCCCCCCTCGGAGGCTGTCTCTGTGTGTTGTCGGCATAAGAGCGGAGAAAGGGCGAGGGGCAAGCTTTGATCACGCCCGCTTAGATACCGAATCTTCGAAGGTGAGGTGCTCCATGAGTTCGCTCTCAAGCGCGAGACGGAACAGCGCTTCAGCGAAGCGGCGGTCATCGATGATCTCTTCGACCTTCATCCGGTGCAATGGCGGCGTATCCGTATAGGCATCCTCGATGAGTTCGCGGTCGCACGGCACGCCGACACCGGCCGTCATCACGAAACCGTCAAGAGCATAGAGCCGTGTGGCGAGCATCGCGCCTTCGGGGAACGAACTCTCGAGGCCCTCGTCGATCAGCCTGCACCCGACATTGCGAAGCACGTCATGCATGACGAGCCCCGCGACGGGGTGGCGTCCCTTGCACATGATGACGGCAAAGCGCGCCTGACGCATGGCTTCGAGCATGACGGCATCGTCGGACCCCGGTGCCTGCTGCGCCACTCGGGCGAAACGATCGATCGCGCGAGTGCGGCCCTTCGGCGCGGTGTAGATCGCGAGGTCGAACGCCAAATTCAGCTCGTCCATGCTGCCGGCGACCAGCGTTTTTCCTCGCACCAATCCCAGGCGCCTGGCCTGGGACAGGATGGCGTCCTTGGTGAGGAGTTTGATCACCGCGGAATGGTACTGCTTGCCGATTTTGCGGAAATGACGGTACCGCGCGAGCAATTCCTCTCGGCTCAAACAGCCAGCGGGTTTGGCGCCAGTTGCAACGTGCTGAAGTCCATCGGCGATCACGAGCATGGGGCCTCCAGGTCGAGCATGGAGCGCCATCAGGACCGATGCTGCCGCGCCGATGCTTCCATTGAAGCTAATGCGGCCCGCCGAGTCGGAGCGTTTCCCTAATGTCACAATCCACAACCGCGAGGCTCACCAGCGCCGCAGCCTGTCGATGCAGGCGGCCTTCATCGCCGCCCCCGCCTCGACATTGCGAGCAGGCAACCCGGATGCTGATCAATTCGACCGCCTTGTTCCGGACGTGGCCCATCGCGACATCGAGCCGCTTCGATGGAATGGTAGCCCTTCCCAGCAGCGGACGCTAGCCTTCGGCAACTGCACTTCATTTGGGCTTGTCCGTCCGCGACACGCTCCGTTCGATGGGAAAAGTCCGCCCTTGTACAGCTGCGGCCGGGTCCGTTGAGCGCAACTGGAGAGCTTCGGTGCCTGCCTTCGGATCACAGCCCACCCATCGCCGGACTATTCCCGACCCTGCCATCGATCAAACGAGCGACGCTGCCGGCTGCAACACCCACCCGGCTCACAACCCGCCCTTCGCCAACCCCCACGCAACCCCATCCCCTTCCCCACCCCCTTCCGCTTCCGCACCCCCGCGCCTCTGGGATAGTATCCCCGTGCGAAGCCCGGCGGCCTTGGTGGCGGCTGGAGTTGTGCGCCCTCAGCCAACCTGTGGATCAAGCCATGCCAGAACGCCTCGCCCCTCCCGTCCTCGCCCAGCTGTTCCTCGACGCGCGCACGCACAATGCGTGGCAGCAGAGGGATGTTCCCGACGCGCTGTTGCGGGAGATCGTCGACATCATGAGAATGGGCCCGACCAGTGCCAACTGCTCGCCCGCGCGGCTCGTGATCGTGAAGTCGGCCGCAGCCAAGGCGCGCCTCAAACCGCATCTTGCCCCCGGCAATGTGGAGAAGACGCTGGCCGCGCCGGCGACGGTGATCATTGGCCATGACCTCGAATTTTACGAGCGCCTGCCGCAACTCTTCCCACATACGGACGCCCGCAGCTGGTTTGCGGGCAAGCCCAAGCACATCGAGACGACGGCCTTCCGCAACGGCACGCTGCAGGGTGCCTATCTGATGCTGGCCGCCCGTGCGCTCGGGCTCGATTGCGGGCCGATGTCGGGCTTCGACAATGCGGGCGTCGATGCCGAGTTCTTCCCCGGCGGCATCGTCAAATCGAACTTCATCTGTAGCCTGGGCTACGGCGATCCGGCTGGGCTGTTCCCCCGCTCGCCGCGATTGGGATTCGAGGAGATGGCCGAGATCGTGTAGTTGACGCCATGCGCATCCTCGCCTTCGATACCTCGCTGCAGGCCTGCTCGGCCGCCGTTCTGTCGGCGGCGGGGCCGGTCGCGGCTCTTTGCGAGCCGATGGAGCGAGGCCACGCCGAGCGGCTGCTGCCGATGATCGCCGAGGTGATGGCGCGAGCGGGCCTCGGCTTTGCCGAGCTCGATCGGATCGCGGTGACGGTCGGGCCGGGCACCTTCACCGGGGTGCGGGTCGGCATCGCCGCGGCGCAAGGATTGAGGCTCGCGACCGGGCATGCCGTTGTCGGGGCGACCAGCCTGCAGGCGATGGCAGCGGGGCTGGGCGATGACTGGCTCGGCCACACCATTGCCGCCGTCGCCGACGCGCGAAAGGATCAGCTCTATGTGCAGGTGTTCGCAGGCTCGGCGCTCGCCCCGCTGACGATGCCACAGTTGCTCGATGCGAGCGAGGCCGCACGGCAAGCGGAGGCGGGCCGGCCGGTGGTGGCGATCGGCACGGGAACGGCGGCCTTTCTCGCGGCCGCCGCGCGGATCGGGCTCGAGGCCGTGGCTGGGCCGGCCAAACCCTATCCGGAGGCCCGGCACCTGGCAGAGCTGGCTCCTCACCTCGGCGTGCTCGACCCGGTGCGCCCGCTCTATCTGAGGCCGCCCGATGCCAAGCCGCAGGCTTCCACCCTGCAATCGAAGGCCAGGATGCCATGAGCGACAAGCCCGAGTTGCTGATTGTGCCGGCTGGACCCGGCGATGCGGCGGAGCTCGCGCTGCTGCACGCCAGCGCCTTTCCCGAGCCCTGGAGCGAGAGCGCGATCGGGCGGCTGATCGGCGCGGACGCCGGCGTGGCGCTGGTCGCGTCGAGCGGCCCGGGCGAGCCGCCGGCCGGGTTCGTCCTTGCGTTTGCCGCTGCCGACGAGGCGGAGATCCTGACGATTGCCGTCCGGCCCGAGCTGAGGCGGCAAGGCATCGCCCGCAAGCTGATCGAAGCGCTGATCGAGGACGTCGCGGCCCGCGGCGTCGAGCAGATCCACCTGGAGGTGGGCGCCCGCAATGCGGCGGCGCTCGCCCTCTATCGCAGCCTCGGTTTCGAGCTGAAAGGCCGGCGCGCAAGCTACTATTGGCACGCCGGCGAGCCGCCCGAGGACGCTGTGCTGATGGCGAAGCTGGTGTGACCCGGTTGCGGTGTACAGCCGGTTTGTGGTTCCCTGATCCGCGTTGCCGGCCCGCGGGACGGCGTGGAGGGACGTGTGGATCGGAGCCGGTTGACGCGATTGCTGCGCGGGGCCATTGGCGGCATCGCCCTCGTTGCGACCGCGGTGCTGACCGGGGGACAGGCGCGCCAAGCGGTCGACTTGACGTTGGTGCTCGCGATCGACTGCTCCTACAGCGTCAACGATGCCGAGTTTCGCCAGCAGATGGAGGGGCTCGCGCGCGCCTTCCGTCATCCCGAGGTGGTTGCGGCGATCATGGCAGGACCCAAGGGCCGCATCGCGGTCGTGGTCATGCAGTGGTCGGGCGCCAATGTGCAGGCGGTCGCGGTGCCCTGGATGCTTGTCGATGGCGAGCGATCGGCCAGTGATTTCGCGGGGAGGATCGAGAGCTCCGGCCGGCATATCGAGGATGGTTCGACCTCGATCTCGGCAGCCATCGATGCCGGCCTCGTGCTGCAGCTCAGGAGCCCCTATGCCGGAGCCCGCGCGGTGATCGATATCTCGGGCGATGGCGACAACAACAATGGCGGTCCCCCCGATGCTTCCCGTGATCGCGCGGTCGCAGCGGGCATTACCGTCAATGGTCTGGTCATCCTCAACGACCTGTTCTATCTCGACCGGTACTTCGAGAACCATGTGGTCGGGGGCGCGGGACACTTCGTCACCGTGGCTGATTCCTATGACGACTACTCAGACGCGATCCTGTTGAAGTTGCTGAAGGAAATCTCTCAGCCTACGGTTTGAGCGCAAACCTTGTCGCGAGAAATCCTCGAGATGATTGCAATTCCGGCTTGCGTTGAATTGGCAATGCGATTGAACTGTGGAAGCTACTGCGAACAGGCGAGCCATGTCTCAATCCATTGCCTCCGAGCCAGCCTTCAGCCCGATCGAGTTGCTGTGCGCCACCAAGGGCCTCAGGATGACCGGCCACCGGCGGATCGTGGCGCGCGTGCTGTGCGCCGCGCAGGACCATCCAAGTGTCGAGGAGCTGCACCGGCGCGCGTGCGCGATCGATTCCAGGATCTCGTTGTCGACGGTTTATCGGACGGTACGGCTGCTGGAGCAGCAGGGCGTGCTCGAGCGCCACGATTTCGGCGCGGGCTGCGCGCGCTACGAGCCGGCACGGGACAGTCATCACGACCATCTGGTCGATGTGGCGACCGGGCGGATCATCGAGTTCCAGAACGGGGAGATCGAGCGGCTGCAGAAGCTCATCGCCCGCGAGCTCGGCTTCGAGCTCGTCGGTCACAAGCTCGAGCTCTATGGCGTTGCCCAGGCGTCGCGCGACAAGACTGGGGAGTTGGGCTAGACAGGGCTATAGTCCTTCCCCATGCCGAAGCTGCGCGCCGCTACGATTCTCACTGCCTTCCTGCTCGGGACGCTGCCGCTGATGCCGCTGCAGTGGGTGCTGGTGCGCATAGGCTCGCCACTCGCCCGGCACCTGCCCTGCTGGTACCATCGTACCTTGTGCCGGCTGCTCGGGCTGAGGCTGCACATCGAGGGCCGGCTCGCCGAGGATCGTCCGGTGCTGATCGTCTCCAACCATGTCTCCTGGCTCGATATTCCGGTGATGAGCGCGATCGGGCCGGTCTCCTTCATCGCCAAGCGCGAGGTTGGCGCCTGGCCGTTCATCGGCTGGCTTGCCAAGCTGCAACGCAGCGTTTTCGTCGACCGCGAGCGGCGCAGCGCGGTCGGGGCGCAGATGAGCGACATCGTGTCCCGGCTCGCGCGCGGCGATCACATCATCCTCTTTCCCGAAGGGACGACGGGGGATGGCAACCGGATCCTGCCCTTCAAGAGCTCGCTGCTCGGGGCTGCGATGGCGGGCAGCGATCAATTGCGCGGAACCGCCGCCATCCAGACGCTGGCCATTGCCTATACCCATGTGCACGGAATGCCGATCGGCCGGCATCTGCGACCGATGTTTGCCTGGTATGGCGATATGGACGTGCCAGGACATGCCTGGCGGGTGCTGCAGTCCGGCCCGGTCGACGTGCGCATCAGCATCTCCCCGCCGATCGCGCTCGAGGACTTCGCCGACCGCAAGGCGCTGACCCGCACCGCGGAAGCGATGATTCGGGAGGATTTTTCGCGGTTGCTGCGCGGGAGGGAGGTTTGAGCGTTGCGCTACCACGTTTCCACCCGGCATCTGGCAGCTTCGACCCCATCGCGACCTCGGTTGGTTTGGCGGAGATCCCGGATCGGCGTGTGGTGCCGGAGGCGCGCCTCCGTCGCGACCGGCCGTCCGGGATGCCGGGTGCGGTGGTCGATTGGAGCATGAGCTGGCCCAACTTCCCCTGGACGGTCACCTGGCGAGCGGATAATCAACGATCGAGCGTCTGGATGAACGGCGCAGTGGCGAACCGAGCGCGTCTGCCGGCGCCTAGGGAGCAAGCTTGGCCGAGATCGCAGACATACCGGCGCCATCGCCCGACCTCGCCGTGCCCGCTGGGACGAAGCGCGTGCACATCAAGACGTTTGGCTGTCAGATGAACGTCTACGACAGCGAGCGGATGGAGGAAGCTCTGGCGCCGCTCGGCTATGTTGCGACCGAGCGGGCGGAGGATGCCGACCTCATCGTCCTCAATACCTGCCATATCCGCGAGCGGGCCGTCGAGAAGGTCTATTCCCAGATCGGCCGGTTGCGTGATCTGAAGGAAGGGCGGCGGGCGGAGGGTGGCGAGCTGATGATCGCCGTCGCGGGCTGCGTCGCGCAAGCCGAGGGTGTGGAGATCGCCCGCCGGGCGCCCGCCGTCGATCTGGTATTCGGCCCGCAGAGCTATCACCGGCTGCCGGGATTGCTGGAACGGGCGCGCAACACCAGCCGGACGGTCGTCGACACCGAGTTTCCCGAGGAGGACAAGTTCGAGCACCTGCCGAAGCGGACGCCCAAGCGGTCCGTGTCGGCGTTCCTGACCGTGCAGGAAGGTTGCGACAAGTTCTGCACTTTTTGTGTCGTTCCCTATACGCGAGGCGCCGAGGTGTCGCGGCCGGTCGATCGGCTGCTCGAGGAAGCGCGGCAGCTGGGGGAGGCTGGTGTGCGCGAGCTGACGCTGCTCGGGCAGAACGTCAACGCCTATCATGGCAGGGGACCCGGAGGGGAGAGCTGGTCGCTCGCGCGGCTGGTGAGGGCCTTGGCATCGATCGAAGGCCTCGAGCGGCTGCGCTACACGACGAGCCATCCGCGCGACATGGGCGAGGACCTGATCGCCGAGCATCGCGACAACACCAAGCTGATGCCCTACCTGCACCTGCCGATCCAATCCGGCTCGGATCGCGTGCTCGCGGCGATGAATCGCAGGCATACGGTCGATGAGTATCTGCGCCTGGTCGAGCGCGTGCGCGAGGCCAGGCCCGACATCGCGTTGTCGACCGACATCATCGTCGGGTTTCCAGGCGAGACGGAAAGGGAATTTGCCGCGACCCTCGCGCTGATCGAGCGGGCGCAACATATCCAGGCGTTCACCTTCAAATACAGCCCGCGACCCGGAACACCGGCGGCGAGCCTCGATGGCCAAGTTCCCCATCAGGTCATGGTCGAGCGGCTGGCACGCGTGCAGGAGCTGATCGATCGGCGGCAAGCTGCATTCTGCCAAAGCATGGTCGGGCGGACGTTGCCGGTCCTGTTCGACAAGCCCGGTCGCAGGGCGGGGCAGATCGGCGGGCGCTCGCCCTATCTGCATGTCGTCCACGCCGAGGGTCCGTTGGCAGCGCTCGGCCATATCCGTGCTGTGACGATCAGTGCAGGCGGGCGGGTGAGCCTCGAGGGTGTCATAAAGCCAGCTTGAGGGGCTAGTATGCCTCGAGGGGGCCGGGCGATTCGCCGGGCACCGCTCGTTAAACATACGACAGCCAAAGGAGGTCGCATTTGGCAGGGATTCGTGGACCGGCCGTTTCGGGTACGGGAAAAGCGATGAGATCCCAGAAGCCTGAGAAAAAGCTGACGGTTCCCTTCGAGGACAACCGCGCCGCTGCCGAGCTGTTCGGCGAGTATGACGCCAATCTGGCGGTGCTGGAGGCGCGCCTCGGCATCGAGGCGACGGCGCACGGCAACATCCTGACGCTGTCGGGTCCCGAGGCGAGCTGCCAGCTCGCGCGCGAGGTGCTGGAGGAGCTCTACGAGCGCGCTTCCCGTGGCGAGCGGGTCGCGCCCGGCGATATGGAGGGTTCGATCCGACACATGCAGGCCAAGGCCGAGCGGCGCGATCTGGTCGACGGCGTCGGACCCGCGGCCTCCGGCATGGCCCAGATCCGCACGCGCAAGCGCCACGTGATGGCGCGAACACCGATGCAGAGCACCTATCTGAAGGCAATGGAGGAGACCGATCTCGTCATCGCCGCGGGGCCCGCGGGCACCGGCAAGACCTATCTGGCGGTGGCTTTCGCCGCCGCTTGCTGGGAGCGCGGCGGGGTCGAGCGGATCATCCTCTCGCGTCCCGCCGTGGAAGCGGGCGAGCGGCTCGGCTTCCTGCCGGGCGACATGCGCGACAAGGTCGATCCCTATCTGCGGCCGCTGTATGATGCGCTCTACGATGTGCTGCCGTCCGAGAAGGTCGAGCGGGGCCTCGAGACCGGCGAGATCGAGATCGCGCCGCTCGCTTTCATGCGCGGGCGCACGCTGGCGCATGCGTTCGTCATTCTGGACGAGGCGCAGAATTGCACGCCGATGCAGATGAAGATGTTCCTGACCCGGATCGGCGAAGGCTCGCACATGGTGGTGACGGGCGATCCGACCCAGGTCGACCTTGCCAAGGGCCAGGCTTCCGGGCTCGACGAGGCGATGGCACTGCTGCAGGGCGTCGAAGGCATCGCCATGGTGGCCTTCACTCAGAAGGACGTGGTGCGGCGCGAGCTGGTGGCCCGGATCGTGGCAGCCTACGAGCGGGCAGCCAAATCATGAGCCCGGGGCGAAATACCGGGCCGCGGCCGGCGCGTCTCATGGTGGAGACCTTGCACCTGTCCGACGATTGGAGCGAGCCCGGACTGGATCGCCTGATCGAAAGCATAGCCGTGATCGCCCATCGGCTCGCCGCCGCGCCAGGCTTGGGCAAACCGGATTCCGTCTGCATCTGCCTCACGTCGGATGCCGAGGTCGGGGACCTCAACCGCCGGTTCCGCCATATCGACATGCCGACCAACGTGCTATCGTTCCCTGCCGCTCCCGAGCCGGCACAGGACCTGCTGACCGAACGGCCGCTCGGGGATGTGATCCTCGCGCGCGGGACGATTGTCCGGGAGGCGAGGGAGAGCGGCATGCCGGTCGAGCACCACATCGCCCATCTGGTCGCCCATGGCGTGCTGCATCTGCTCGGCCACGATCACCACGGTGAGGCCGAAGCCGAAGCGATGGAAGCGCTCGAGCGGCAGGCGCTCGCCGAGCACGGCATTGCCGATCCCACTGCAGCCCTCGACCCGGCGAGCGCGGTCGGAGCCGCCAACCACATGGCGATCGTGACCCATGGCTGACGATCAGCAATCCAGAAACGATTCTTCCCCGAGCGGCACCGAGCAAGCGGGTTCGGCGACTGCGTCCGGCCAGCCCGGATGGCTCACGCGTCTGAGGACACGGCTCGGCTTTTCCGAGCCGCGCAGCGCGCGCGAGATCTTCGAGCATGCGATCGGAGGCGAAGGGCAGGGCCAGGAGAATTTCGCGCCGCAGGAGCGCGAGATGCTGTTGCGAGCGCTCAGGTTCGGCGAGTTGCGGGTCGACGATGTGATGGTGCCGCGCGCCGACATCATCGCGATCGACACCGCGGCGCCTCTGCACGAGCTGCTCGACATGTTCAAGCGCGCCGGCCATTCGCGCGTGCCCGTGTTCAACGAGACGCTCGATGACCTGCGCGGCATGGTGCATATCAAGGACCTGGTCGGCTGGATGATCGAGCGGGCGTCCGAGGATCCGGCAACGACGGGCCGCCACAAGGCCGAAGCCGCGGAGGCCGCGGAGCTTGCCGGGCTCGGCTCGATCGACCTCTCCCGCATCGATCTTTCGATTGAGATCGGAGCGGCCAAGATCCTGCGACCGGTGTTGTTCGTGCCGCCCTCGATGCCCGCGCTCAACCTGTTGCTGCGGATGCAGGCGACGCACGTCCATCTGGCGATGGTGGTCGACGAGTATGGCGGCACCGACGGCCTCGTCTCGATCGAGGATCTGGTCGAGCAGATCGTCGGCGATATCGAGGACGAGCACGACGACGCCGAGGACGATTTGATCGTCGGCGATCCGGCGACGGGGCTCGTGGCATCCGCGCGCGCTCCCATTGCCGACCTGGAGAAGATTCTCGGCGTCAAGCTGATCGAGGAGGAGGACGCGGAGGATTTCGATACGCTCGCCGGCCTCGTCTACTCGCTGGTGGGGCGGGTGCCGGTGCGTGGCGAGGTCGTGCATCATCCCGCCGGCATCGAGTTCGAGGTGCTCGAGGCCGACCCGCGGCGACTGAAGAAGCTGCGAATCCACGCGCGGCCGGCTGTGGCGCCAGCCGAGGCGAAAGTCGCAGCCGTGAAAGCGCGCGAGCCGGGCCCGTCGGGTTGAGCGGCACGCAGGTCATGGGGACCGGATCGCCGGCACGCAGTTGGGCAAAATGGGCCTTCGATCCCAGGGGGCCTTTGGCTGGGCTCGGCCTGGCGGCGCTTGCCGGCGCCGTGTCGGTGCTGGCGATGGCGCCGACCTTCTACTGGCCGCTGCTCTGGCTGACGTTTCCCGCACTCGTGATGCTGCTCGACAGGGTTGCCCGCCGGCTCGAGCGGGCGAGTGCGCGAGGCCGTGCTGCGGGATTTGCTGCCCTCGGCTGGGCGTTCGGGTTCGGCTATTTCGTGCCTGGGCTATCCTGGGTCGGGGAAGCGTTTCTGGTCGAAGCCGACAAGTTTGCCTGGATGATGCCGTTCGCCGTGACGCTGATGCCTGCAGGGCTCGCGCTCTTTTTTGCGAGCGCGGCGGCTGCGGCTTCGCTGGTTTGGCGCCCGGGAGCGGGGCGGATCCTGGCGCTGGCACTCGCGTTGTCGACGACGGAGTGGTTGCGCGGTCATATTCTGACGGGCTTTCCCTGGAACGATCTCGGGCTCGCGCTGACCGGCAACCAAGCGCTGATGCAATCGGCGTCCGTGCTCGGCGTCAGCGGGCTCGCCTTTTGGACCGTCCTCGTGTTCGCCAGTCCGGTGCTGCTGCTGGGCACCGGCCCGATTGCCGTGCGCGCGGCCCTGCCAGCGGTTGCAACCGGATTGCTCGGGCTCGCGGCACTGCTCGGGTCCTGGCGCGTTCCCGCAACGCCGGTCGATAGCGTCGCGGGCATCAGGTTGCGCCTCGTCCAACCGAACATTCCCCAGCGTGAGAAATGGCAGGATGGGAACAAGGAGCGCATCTTCTCGACCTTCGTCGGGCTGACGGAAGCGGGTGAAGGGGGAGGCGGTCCGAGCCTTGCAGGGATCACCCATGTGATCTGGCCGGAATCCTCGCTCCCATTCCTGATGCTACAGAGCGGGGAAGCGCTGGCGCGGATCGGCGCGTTGCTGCCCGACGGGCGGGTGCTGATCGCCGGCTCGCTCAGGGCTGAGGAGGGACTGCCGGACGCGGCCGGCGTGCGCCAACCCAGGTACTACAACAGCCTCGCTGCGATCGACGCGCAAGGCAGGCCGCTCGCCATCTACGACAAGCGCCATCTGGTACCGTTTGGCGAGTATCTGCCCTTCCAGTCGATGCTCGAAGCGATCGGCTTGGAGCAACTTACGCGCCTGAAGGGGGGATTCGAAGCGGGCGTCGGGCCGCGCCGGCTCGAGGTGCCGGGAGCTCCCCCGCTCATTCCTCTGATCTGCTACGAGGCGATCTTCCCGGGCGAGGCCAATGGCGGGATCGAGCGTGCCGGCTGGCTGCTCAACGTCACCAACGACGCCTGGTTCGGGCACAGTGCGGGGCCCTATCAGCATCTGCATCAGGCCCGGCTCAGAGCCGTCGAGACCGGGTTGCCGCTGGTGCGCGTCGCCAATACGGGGATCAGCGGGGTGATCGATCCCTACGGCCGTATGCTCGGCTCGCTGGCACTGGAGACGCGTGGCATCATCGACAGCCCGTTGCCGGTTGCCATCGGCACGCCACCCTACGCGCAGGTGGGAGATCTCGCTCTGCTGCTGCAATCCCTGACCGGTCTACTTGTGTTGCTGGCGCTGCGGCGCTATGTCTCGACCTAGCGACGGATTCGACATGCACATTGCCCCGGTCGGGGGCAGTCAATCCGGGCACGCTATTCGCGATCGACTGGGGACAGGATGCACGTGGCCGGAAGCGACACAGACAAACGCAATGACGAAACTGGCGAGGGCGGCGTGAGTACCAAGCGGCCCAATCCGGTCGATGTACACGTGGGAACACGTGTCCGGTTGCGGCGGATGCTGATCGGTATGAGCCAGGAGCGTCTGGGCGAGTTGATGGGCCTGACGTTCCAGCAGATCCAGAAGTACGAGAAGGGCGTCAACCGGGTCGGAGCAAGCCGGCTGCATCGGCTTTCCATGGTGCTGAGCGTGCCGGTGCAGTTTTTTTTCGAGGAGCTGCCGCAAGCTGTGGGCGCCGCCGAGGCCGGCGGTTTCGCCGAGGCGACCACCGAGACCTACATCGTCGATTTCCTCAACTCGCGCGAAGGTCTCGAGCTCAACCGGGCTTTCGTCCAGATCAGTGATCCGACGGTCCGCAAGCGGGTGGTCGATCTCGTCAAATCGCTTGCCGGTGTCAGCGAGCCGCCGAATTCCATCCTGCCAGCCTGATCACGAGCGCGGCCTATCCGCAGGCATTTTCGACCGCGACCCGACGAAAGCTTGACCCTCCGAGGGATCGCTGCAACAAGCACGCCCCATGAGGGTATGGGGCCCATCCAACATTGGGGAGGCGCGCGTGGCACGCGGAAGCTATCTCTTTACGAGCGAGTCGGTATCCGAAGGGCATCCCGACAAGGTCTGCGACCGCATCTCGGACGAGATCGTGGATCTGTTTTATCGCGAGGGCCCCAAATCGGGGATCAGCCCCTGGGACATCCGGGCTGCCTGCGAGACGCTCGCGACCACCAATCAAGTGGTGATCGCCGGAGAGACGCGCGGGCCGCAAATCGTCACCAAGGACTGGATCTCCCATGTCGCGCGCATGGCGATCCGCGATATCGGCTACGAGCAGGACGGATTCCACTGGGAAAAGGCCGACATCAAGGTGCTGCTGCACCCGCAATCGGCCGACATCGCGCAAGGGGTCGACGCCAAGCAGCCGACCAATCAGGAGGAAGGCGCGGGCGACCAGGGCATCATGTTCGGCTATGCCTGCCGCGAGACGCCCGAGCTGATGCCGGCGCCGATCTACTACGCCCACAAGATCCTGGAGACGCTCGCGGGCGCCCGCAAGAGCGGCAAGGGCGAAGCCGCCAAGCTCGGTCCCGACGCCAAGAGCCAGGTGACCGTGCGCTACGAGAACGGCAAACCCGTCGGCGCCACGCAGATCGTGGTCTCCCACCAGCATCTCGTCGCCGATCTGACGTCGCGCCAGGTACGGGAGATCGTCGAGCCGCATGTGCGCAAGGTTCTGCCCGAGGGCTGGATCGGCAAGGACTGCGTCTGGCACGTCAATCCGACGGGCAAGTTCTACATCGGCGGGCCGGACGGCGATTGCGGCCTGACCGGCCGCAAGATCATCGTCGACACCTATGGCGGCGCCGCACCCCACGGCGGCGGCGCCTTCTCCGGCAAGGACCCGACCAAGGTCGACCGGTCGGCGGCCTATGCCGCGCGCTACCTCGCCAAGAACGTAGTCGCAGCCGGCCTCAGCGATCGCTGCACGATCCAGCTTTCCTATGCGATCGGCGTCGCCAAGCCGCTCTCGATCTATGTCGACCTCTACGACAATCCCAACAGGATCGATCCGGCACGCCTCGAAAGGGCGCTGGGCGAGGTGATGGACCTGACGCCCCGCGGCATCCGCAAGCACCTCGACTTGAACAAGCCGATCTACGCGCGCACCGCTGCCTACGGTCATTTCGGACGCGCACCCGATGCCGAAGGCGGCTTCTCCTGGGAGCGGACGAACCTCATTGACCAGATCAAGCGCGCGGCCGGTTGAGCCACGGGCAAGGCCTGCGCATGACGGCTCCTGGCCCGAGCGCCAGTTCTTCGGCCGCCAGAAGGGCAAGGCGCTGCGCCCCCGTCAGGTGGCGCGGCTCGAGCGGCTGTTGCCGGGTTTGCGACTGGACCTGAGCGACCCGGCGCCGCGGGCGCTCAGCGAGCTGTTCGGGGAGCCGGTCGACAGCATCGCGCTCGAGATCGGATTCGGCGGGGGCGAGCATCTGGCGTTCCAGGCTGGCGCTCATCCACGTACGGGCTTCATCGGCATCGAGCCGTTCGTGAACGGCGTTTCCTCGCTGCTGCAGCATGTCGAGGACGGCAAGCTCAACAATGTCCGGATCTTCGACCAGGAGGCCGGACCCGTGCTCGACTGGCTGCCGGCCGCCTCCATCGCGCGGGCGTTCATCCTGTTTCCCGATCCCTGGCCGAAGACGCGGCATCGCAAGCGCCGCCTCATCTCCCCGCTGACCCTTGGCCGGCTCGCCCGGGTCCTGATGCCAGGCGCGGAGCTGAGGATCGCAACCGACATCGCGGACTACGCGCTGGGGACCTTGCTGGCGCTGCAGGCCACGCCCGAGCTGACCTGGCCAGCCCGCTCGCCCGAGGATTGGCGCGAGCGCAGCGCGGACTGGCCCGAGACCCGCTACGAGCGCAAGGCGGTCGAGGCCGCGCGCAGGTGCACCTACTTCCGCTTCAGGCGGGTCTGATCGGGTGCCGTTGCCGGCTCAGGTGCTGGCCTGATTTGGCTTCATTCGGACCATCCTGACTGGCAGACTCCGGAACAAACAATGAGCATACAGATTGTCCGGGAGCGGGTCCGAGCGGTGCTCGTAACACCACCAGGTCCCTTGATCAGACCGCAAGGGATGTGGAATTGAGCGGCATGACCCCATTTGTTGGATTCGACGGCCGATATGAGCTAAGGTCAAAGAACGGTCGCATGCTGGATCAGAGCGTGCAGCCTAAAACTATCGGCAATGAGCCGGTCGCAGCCGCGCGGCGGTAGTCCAGTTTGCATCAGCGTTCGCGTCCCGCCTCAACGCGCCAGCCGAGTTGTACGCCTGCAATTTGCGGAGAGCGCCATGTCACGCTCAGAAGTCGAGCCGCTCAGCGTCATAGAGGATGCTGAGACAGGCAATCAGTTCGTTGTCTACACCACCGCTGCGGGTACCCATCTAGAGCCTCGCTTTAATGGGGAGGAGCCGTGGTTCACACAGAAGGACTTGGCCGCCATGTACGGCGTTGCCGTACCTACGGTCAACGAGCACATCAAGCGGTTCTTGGACGATGGAGAGCTGGATCAGTCAGTTATTCGGGATTTCCGAACAACTGCCGCCGACGGGAAGAGCTACTCCGTCAAACACTATGGGCTCGATGTCGCCTTTTACGTCGGCTACCGGGTCAACTCGACCGAGGGCAAGCTGTTTCGGCGCTGGGCAACTCAGATGCTGGTCCGGTTGGCCACGCACGGGTTCGTCGTTGACAAGCGGCGCTTGCGCGGCGACCCAAGCCGCTTGGCCAAGCTCCGCGAGGTCATCAGGGAGCTGCGTGCCGACGAGGCAAATCTTTATGCCGAGCTGCGGCAGATCCTCTCGATGTGCAAGGACTATGACGTCTCACGGCCAGATACGGGCCATCCTGGCCGGGCA
>JANNSW010000159.1:0-1796 GCA_031403055.1 Hyphomicrobiaceae bacterium
AAAGCGGAGCCGCCGCGCATCACGCGCCTTGGGCACCCACCGGCCGGGTCAAGGTACCCGCTGCCATCGCGCGGGGTCTTGGCGTAACTCTTGGCATAGCAATCGAGAACCCACTCCCAGACATTGCCATGCATATCGTGGAGCCCGAAGGCGTTGGCAGTCTTCCTGCCGACCGGTTGCGTCTTGCCATCGCGGTCGCCATGCCAAGCGTACTCACCGAGCAGCACAGGGTCGTCGCCGAACGGGAAGCGCATCTGGTTGCCTGCTCGGGCGGCATACTCCCATTCGGCCTCGGAGAGTAGCCGGTACTGGCTGCCGGTCATCCTCGACAACCAAGCGGCGTACACATTGGCGTCGCTCCAGCTCACGAAAATCGCCGGCCGATCGTCTCGGCCCCAGCCGCGGTCCGAAGCCTCGGGGCATGCACCGGCTTCGACACAGGCGTCCCACTCGGCAAAGGTCACCTCGAATTTCGACACTGCGAACGCCCTGGGGATCGTCACCTCGTGCTGGGGGCCTTCGTCAGTGTTGCGATCCTGCTCGGTCTCAGGTGAGCCCATCAGGAAGGTGCCCGCCGGAATGACGATCATCGTCGGACAGCCCTTGGCGCACTCCCTGAATCCGGCTCCACGCTTGCTCGCCTTCTCCACCTCCTCAGTCGCCGTTAATACAGTGGGCTCCATCGCCATGCGCCAGTGATACTGTGCCCTCAGGTAGGCCTGGTTGTACCAGCCGATCGCGCCGACCACGACGCACGCGAACAGCCCAGCGGCGACGGCAAGGGCGTGTTGCCCTCGACGCAGCGCGGCCCTCTCCCTTGCCAACGCCTTCTCACTCTCGCCGTGGGCGGCCTGCTCGCGTTCGAGCGCGGCGCGCACCTGGTCGAGACGCCGCTGGTCGGAGCTGATGCGGGCCTTCTCCGCGTCCTCGGCCGCCTTGATGAGCTCGTGGTGCAGCAGCGTCGGCTCTGGCGCGTACTTCGGCTGCGAGGTGAGCCAAGCCTTGGCTGTCGCAAGCTCATCGCCGCGAAGGAGTAGCGCTTCGGCGCGCCCACGCGCATCCCACCTGAGCGCGGTCTCGCCGATTCGCGTGTGCTCGCGGATCCATTCGATGTCGGTTCTGAGCGCGCCAGCCAATCCCATCAATGCCGGCACGGACATGAGCGGTTGGTCGAAGAAGATGTAGTTGAGCTGCTTGAGGCGCGGCGACACCTGGGCCTCATCGACACGGCGCCAGACGATCGGCAACAGCCGCTTCCTCAGCGCAATGGTGCGCTCGACCTCCCATGCGCAACGCTCGGAGCCGACAGCATCGGGCGAGATGACAAATACGACAGTGTCAGCCGCCTCGATCAAGCGGCCAAGCCGAGCCTCCCAGTCTTCGCCCGCTGCAATGTCATGCTTGTCGAGATAGGGCTCGAAGCCAACGAGATTCAGACCTGCCAAAAGCTCCAGGGCAAAGTCTTCGTCCTTGCGTGAATACGAAATGAAGACCTTGAGCTTGCGCTCCTCACCGGCCTCAGCCATGCCTCGTGCTCCCCACGCGTCAATTCTCCCCCGCAGCTCGGATTTCCCCCAGTCTCGAGTCGAGGCCGGTCCGACAGGGCTTCATCCCATTTCCTTCAACGCGACCCCGATCCTATCCAGGATCGGGGGAATGTCGATTGCAGCGGGATCCTTCCTGGCACGCCGGCTGCAATACGCTTCATGGTACGCTACATGGTACGCTTCATGGTACCGCGCAGGATTTTCCCCGAACGCGTCCTGAGCAGTCGCGCCACCACACCATCGTCTCGA
>JANNSW010000160.1:0-7069 GCA_031403055.1 Hyphomicrobiaceae bacterium
CCGAAGGCGACACAGGTGCCGAGGTGACGGGCTCGTTCAAACCGATCTCGAACCGCTGACCCATGCGGTCCCGCGCGAGAGCGGGGATTCGGGAGCTGAGCGAACAGGGCCGGTGTTTACGTTCCACTCCGTCTCTCCGGCCGGCCGGGCATCAGTGGCGATGTGTGAAAGCGAGATAAAGGGAGTAGTGTCATGAATGCTCGTCTTCGAGTTGTCGCTGCTATGGCGGCGTGTGGCTTTCTGAGCTTGGGTGTATCGAATGTCAACGCGCAGGAAATTACGAATGGCAGTTGTAACGAACACTTTGGCAACGACGTGCGTAATACCTGCATACATTGTAGCGGTGCAATAGCGCTCAAGTCTGATCCTCATAAAAACACGCCCACGCATGCACTATTATGCGAAAACTTCAAAACAAATAGAGGTTATCTGGTTTTTTTGACGAACGTTACTGCTAAATCAAGCGACGGTCAGCCACAAGAAATGAGCTTCGATCTGGTGGCCGGAAATCCGACAGACACGGGCGATATCCGTTACGCCGGGCTGGGCAGAGGCGGCTCGAAGACAGAGTTGACGATAGTTCCCGATCTGACGGAACTGAAGCGAGACAGAAACCGTTCCAACAAGGCGCGCGGGAGTCTGCAAAGGAACCACTGCAATCTTCCTGGCAAACCAAACAGTGTCTGCACACTCACGGCAGCCGTGCGCATAGTGGCTAATCCGTAGTCGCAATCACACCGTGCGGGTGGATAACTGGCTAGTTGTCGCCCACAACCGGGAAAGCGGCAGCCGATCGAGCGAATTGGGTCCGATTGGAACGCCGGCTCGCATCCCCAAAAGCTACCGGGAAACAGATAAGGCCGCCGTTCCCTGTCCTGGGATCCGGCGGCCTTGTCTTGTTGTGATCGAGGGGCAGGTTGGGCCGCCCCTCACGTGTCAGCCAGCAACGGGACAGCCTCAGAACTCGATTTCCACCGTGAAGCCACGGGTGAAGCCGCACTGGCGCAGCTGACGGCGGCGCAACTGCTGCTGCGACTGCCGCTCCTCGTAGTTGCTCTCCAGGCAGAACTGGTAGTGCTGCTTGTAGTTGGAGCTCCACAGATCGCGGCCGGTCAGGCGGCAATCCTTCTCCTCGGCGAGGCCGTTGGCCTTGACAGCGCGCTTGGCGAAGATGTCGCACTCCTCGTCGACCACCACCTTGCGCTCGCACTGCTTCAGATCGCGATCGCGCTTGGACTCCTCGGCTCGCCGGTCGCCATCGCTTGCGCTCATGCAGAAGTCGAAGTGGTCGTCGCCGTACTTGCTCCACGACACCCCGCGGAAGCCGCAACGTTGACGCTCGTTGCGGAGCGCCTGGGCTGTCGCCGCCTCGGAATAGAGCTCGCAATCCTTGCGCAGCGCTGCCCGCTGGATGCACTGGCCGACCTCGTCGTTGCGGGTGGCGGTCTCAGCCTTGCGCTGGCCTTCACTCGCGTCGAGGCACCAGGAATAGTGCCGGGTCTTGGACGCATTCCAGCGCCGCGATTCCGGCAGCTCGCAGTTGTTGTCGACGCCCTTCTGGAATGCGGCCACGGCCGCGGCTGCATAGTCGGTGCAGGCCCGCTCGTTGCGTCCCGCGTTCTGGAAGCACTGGTCGAGCATGGTTTCGCGCACCGCGATCTCGCGCTGCGGGATCTGATTGGGCGCGCGCTCGCACGCCTTCAAATGGGCCCGAACGTTGGTCGACCAACGGCCGCCGTCGTCGGGGAAGCCGCACTTGGCCTTTGCGTTGGTGTCCACTTGCACCATCGACAGACGGGCGAAATGATCGCAGATGCCCTTGGCGCCCCTGCTCGTCTGCTTCTTGCACTCGCCGAGATCGGCGACGCGCTGATCGGTCTCGTCATCGACTGCCGCTCTGGGCGAGCGGATGCACCAGGCGTAGTGATCCTTGTAGTTGGAGGTCCAGCGGTCGCCCTGGAGATCGCAT
The DNA here is from genome assembly GCA_031403055.1 of Hyphomicrobiaceae bacterium. Classification (GTDB taxonomy): domain Bacteria; phylum Pseudomonadota; class Alphaproteobacteria; order Rhizobiales; family Hyphomicrobiaceae; genus JANNSW01. The sequence goes on from JANNSW010000160.1 coordinate 1,970, forward strand.
CCCTGCTGCAGGTTCTCGTCGTTGGCTTCCGCCGCCTGACGCGCGTACTCGGCGCAGAATTCCTGCTTGCTGCCGCCGCCGCCCGCCGGCGCCGTGACCTCCTTGAAGCCGGACACGCAGCACTTGTTGGCGACCGTCTGAGCGGCCTCCCGCTTCAGCCGGCACTGGCCGACCTGACGGATGAAGGTCCAGGCCTGACAGCGCGGATCGCGCTCACAGGCTTCGGCACACGCCCGGGCCGGACGCGAGCCTTCGACCTTGAAGGAGTCGTAATCCCCGCCCTGGATCATCGTGTCGGTCTGGAACGTGCTCTCGTCCAGGGCCCGAGCAGCCCCGCATCCGAGCGCCAGGGCCGCGAACGCCATGGCGATTATCTTGACGAGCCTCATCGAACTCCTCCCTCGCGCCGAACCGTCATTGATCGCGCCGTGCGACGGTCGAACGCTGCCGTAAGCACCAAAGATTGATCGCTCATATTGTCGATGGCGGCGGCGAGGCAGGCGGCGGTATCCTGGCGGCACTCGGCACTGGAAAATGCCTTGTGCTTCCCGATCCCAATTCCAGATCCTGCCCCAACTCTTCCGCACACCATCTCGTGTCGCCTCGGCCTAGAACTTCAGGATGATCTTGCCACCGCGACGCTTGTCGTCTTCGCACTCGCGCAGGCCACGATTCCTGCCCACCAGCCATTTCTGCCGGTCGGCTGGGGTCGCCTTCGAGCACCACTCGTAGTGCCGGCGGAAATCGCCGTGCCACATGGCATTGCTATAGGCCGGGCCGCAGCGGAGGCCGCGTGCACGCTCGAACTGCGCGGAGCTGAGCTTGGAGTATTTCTCGCATTCGGCGTCGAGCGCACCGCCTTGAGCAAAGCACCGCTCGAGCGCGGCCTCACGCGAGAGCACCCGATCCTCGAGCTGGGAGCGCAGCGCGCGCCGGCAGCTGTCGAAGAAGCCCTTCAAGTCATCCGACCATTCGGCCCCCCTGAAGCCGCAGCGATTGGAGACGTTGCTCTTGTTCTGCTCGACCGACATGCGGGCGAAATGATCGCAGGCGAATTGCTGACTGCGCTGCGCGAGCCTCGTGCAATCATCGAGCGCTTCCTTGCGCTCGGCGACCTCGGACTGGCGGCGCTTGGGTGAGCTCTCGAGGCACCGGCCGTAGATCTCGCGATAGTCGCTCGACCATTGCGCTCCCTTGTAGCCGCACTGGCTGGCACGGTTGGTGTCGTTGTCGTCGAGGGCGGCGACCGCGAAGTCCGCGCATTCCCCCTCATCGACGATACGGGGTGGCTTGCGGTCCTCTCTCAGGCCCGAGGTGCAACAGGCGTTGGGCAGCGCTGGCACGGCCGTGTGCTTCAAGCGGCACTGCCCCAGCGTCTTCAGGAAGGTCCAGGCCTTGCAGCGGGAATCGCTCTCGCATGCGTCCTGACAGGGACCATAATCCTCGCCGCCGATGGTGAAGATATCGTAGTCGCCGCCGAGCCTGATTTGGCCCTTGTCGACGGCCATCGCGGCTGAGGCTCCCAGCGCAATCGCCAGCGCCGTTGCCAGCACCAGCCAAAGCCGGCTGAACATCGTTGTCATTCGGCCCACGTCCTCCTCCCCTTCAAGGTCGCGTCGTCATTGGGCAGACGAACCATCTGATAGCACTAACGGTGCAATTGCAACTGCGGTAGACGACGTAGGGTCGTCCTTTTGCTCCGTCTCGATGCAATGGTAGAGCGCGATCATGACGCCGGAGCGACCAAATTGCCGCAGCAACAGGGCAGCCTGCGAGCGGCGGTGGCTGACACCGAATTGCAGGGCGCGGCGGGAGGCAAAGAGATCGAGGCGCCAGCCGGTGGGTAGCATGGGTGAGACCGCCACACCCTCGCCCCGCGGCTCTTCACCCCGCAGCCCGAGGCGCCGGGACCGGCAATTCCTCGATGACGTCGCCAAACACCGCCGCGATCGAGAACGGCAGGCCGGCATCTCCCTTGCCGACCACAGGCTCCAGTCTCATGTCACGTGCGCGCGCGGCCGCATCCTCGGCTGCCAACCTGAGAGCCCTCATGGCTTGCGCCACCCACTCCTCGCTCTCGTCGACTCTGACCCAGGTGCGCTCGGTCATGGCTTGTGGACCTTCCTCGTTCGGATTGCATGGAGCAACGTCGGCGATCCTGTCGAAGAATTATAGATGAGAAGCCGGTCAACCACCAGCGCATACTCGGAAAGTTTGAGCAGTCCCGCCTCGAACCTACGGGCAATCGTGGCGGGCGGGATATGGTGCCCGCCTTCCCGTACCCTTCGTGCTACGCGCTCCTGTGCGAGCTCAATTGTGTCCAGCCGCAGGAAATGCAGCTCGACGCGGTAGCCGGCGGCTTGCCATTCGTGGATGCGCCTGAGGTAAGTCCTACCGCTCAGTGTCGTCTCGAAGGCGAAGCTGCGGCCCTCGCGGACGAGCGCGCCGAGCCGCTCAATCATCAGACGGCCGGCGGCGAGCGCCGCTGCCTCCACATCGTGCGGGCTCAGTTCGCGGGCGATCTCGTCGGCATTGACGAATGGCCAATCGGCCATCGGTCCTGCGAGGAACCGGCGCGCGAACGTGGTCTTGCCCGCCCCGTTCGGCCCGGCGATGATGATGATCCGCGGCATAGTGCACCCGCGATGCATGCCCTACTCCGCCGCCTCGGCATACGCCTCCATCGGCGGGCAGGTGCAGACGAGGTTGCGGTCGCCGGCGACGTTGTCGACGCGCCCGACCGGGGGCCAGTACTTGTCGGCGCGCGGGCTCGTCAGCGGGAAATAGGCCTTCTCCTTGGAATAGGGATGGCGCCATTCGCCGAGTAGCAGGCGATGGGTGTGGGGCGCATTCTTGAGGACATTATCGGTCTTGTCGGCCTTGCCCGTCTCGACCTCGGCGATCTCGCGCCTGATCTCGATCATGGCGTCGCAAAAACGGTCGAGCTCGCGTTTGCACTCGCTCTCCGTCGGCTCGATCATCAAGGTGTCGACGACGGGGAAGCTCATGGTCGGCGCATGGAAGCCGTAGTCGACGAGACGCTTGGCCACGTCCTCGACCGAGATCCCGCAACGATCCTTCATGCCGCGCAGATCGATGATGCATTCGTGAGCGACGGCGCTGTTCGCTCCCTTGTAGACGACGGGGAAATGCGGATCGAGGCGCTTGGCCACGTAGTTCGCGTTCAGGATCGCCATCTTGGTCGCTTCTGTCAGGCCCGCGCCGCCCATCATGGCGATGTAGGCCCAGGAGATCGGCAGGATCGATGCCGAGCCCCAGGGAGCCGCCGAGACCTGGCCGCTTTCCTGGTTGCGCCCGGCTGCCGGGTTGACGCCGGTGACGACGTTGTGGCCCGGCAGATGGGGCGCCAGATGGGCCTTGACCGCGATCGGCCCCATGCCGGGTCCTCCGCCCCCATGGGGGATGCAGAAGGTCTTGTGCAGATTGATGTGGCAGACGTCGGCGCCGATCTCGGCCGGCCGAACGAGGCCGACCTGGGCATTCAGGTTGGCGCCGTCCATGTAGACCTGCCCGCCGTGCGCATGGATGATCTGGCAGATGTCCTTGACGCCCGCTTCGAACACCCCGTGCGTCGAGGGATAGGTGATCATCAGGCAGGCGAGATTGGCGGCATTGGCCTTGGCTTTCGCGGTGAGATCGGCAACGTCCACATTGCCGTCGGCATCGCAGGCGACCGCGACGACCTTCAGGCCGCACATGACCGCCGAGGCCGGATTGGTGCCGTGCGCCGAGACCGGGATCAGGCAGACGTCGCGGTGGGATTGGTTCTGCGCGGCGAGATAATGCTTGATTGCGAGCAGTCCCGCATACTCGCCCTGACTGCCGGCATTGGGCTGCAGCGACACGGCGTCGAAGCCGGTGATCTCGGCGAGAAACGCTTCCAGCTCCTCGAACAGCTGCTGATAGCCCTGGGTCTGCTCGAGCGGGGCGAACGGATGCATCAGCGAGAACTCGCGCCAGGTGATCGGGATCATCTCGGTCGTGCCATTGAGCTTCATGGTGCACGAGCCGAGCGCAATCATCGAGCGGTCGAGGGCAATGTCCTTGGCCTGGAGGTGGCGCAGATAGCGCAGCATCTCGGTCTCGGAATGGTACATCTCGAAGACCGGATGGGTGAGGAAGGGCGACGTGCGGCGCAGCGCGTCGGGGATCACCTCGGCGATCTCCCGATCGAGCCCGTCGAGGGTCACGCGCTCGAGCGCATCGGTCTTGAAAACCTGGAGCAGCCGCTTCAACTCCTCGCGGCGCGTCGACTGGTCGAACGAGACGCCCAGATGGTCGGCATCGACGAAGCGCAGATTGATGCGGGCTTCCTTTGCTCGCGCCCAGAGCATGTGGGCGCGGCCAGGTACATGCAGCGTTACCGTGTCGAAGAAGGCCTTCGTCGTTACGTGATAGCCGAACTTGCGCATGGCGGCGGCGAAGATCTCGGCGAGCCGATGGGTGCGCTCGGCCATCTTGCGGATGCCGTCGGGCCCGTTGTAGACGGCGAACATGGAGGCAACGACCGCGAGCAGCACCTGCGCCGTGCAGATGTTGGAGGTCGCCTTCTCGCGGCGGATGTGCTGCTCGCGGGTCTGCAGCGCCATCCGGAGCGCGGGATGGCCTTCGCTGTCGACCGAGACGCCGATGATGCGGCCGGGCATCGCGCGCTTGAAGTCGTCCTTGGTTGCAAAGAACGCCGCATGCGGGCCGCCATAGCCCATGGGCACGCCGAAGCGCTGGGCAGAGCCGATCGCGATATCGGCTCCGAGCTCGCCCGGGGGCGTCAGCAGTGCGAGTGCGAGCAGATCGGTCGCCATGATGGCGAGCGCGCCGGCGCCGTGCAGCTTGGCGATGACGCCGCGGAAGTCGCGGACCTCCCCCGACGAGCCGGGATAGGAGAGAAGCGCTGCAAAACAGGATTCGGGTTTCAGATCCTTCAGCGGATCGCCGATGACGATCTCGAACCCGAACGCGCGCGCCCGCGTCTCGACCACGCCGATGGTCTGGGGATGTGTATCCTTGTCGACGAAGAAGGTATTGGCCGAGGTTTTGACCGCGCGCTTGGCCATCGCCATCGCTTCGGCCGCGGCGGTT
>JANNSW010000161.1:0-2028 GCA_031403055.1 Hyphomicrobiaceae bacterium
CTAGTGTTCTGGCACAATCAAAAAGTACCCGCTTCCCCGGCCGGCCAAAGGTCGAGCCGGGGTCCAGGAGTTCCGCGGAACGGCCTTGCCATTGGCCCCTGGATCCCGGATCGCCGCCGTCATGCCGGAGGCGTGCCTCCGGCACGACGGCGGCGTCCGGGAAGACGGGTACCAAATGAATGCGTCGGGACACTAGCGAGGACGGCATTCGTCAATCGTTGTCGTTCAGGCCGGCTCCCGCGCCGGTCAGGCGCGAGGTCTCGCTCTGGGGCACGTAGGTGCGCTGAGCGAAGGGAGCGAGATATTGCCAGCTCTGGGTCGAGATCGAAACGCCACCAGATTTGCGCCGGAGCGGCGCCAGCAGCGGCATCGGAGCGCCGCGCGTTGTCGCGACGACGGCGGGCCTGGTGAGGGCGTACCAGGCCCGGCACGCGATCGCATCCTCCGCGGAAGACGTCCTGAACTGCACGCCGTCCCACTCGATCAGCAGCGGCTCGCCGAGCACACGCGCGGCGCGGACGACAAAGGGCAGCAGCAATCCCGGCGCAACGATCTCGCTCCAGGTCGCCGTGCCCGATGCCAGCAGCTCGACCGGGTCGTCGGCCAGCGCGGCCCCATGCGTGAGCGGGCAGCGCCGCGGCTCGGGCCGCTCGTTGAGGATCGCCAGCAAGGGTGCCAGCCAATCGAGCCGGCGTTGCTGGCGCTCGGCGAGCCAGCGCACGGCCTTGCCCGCTTCCTCGGCGAGGCCCCAGGAATAGCCCGCCCCACGCGCGGCTTTCAACGCGGTCATTTCGACCTCGTTCAGCGAGACGATCATGGGACGGCCTGGAGTGCGTCGTAGACCCAGCCGTCGGCATCGCTGGTGGCGAGCTCGTGGGGGAAGGGCGCGCCCTGGAACAACGTGATCCGCAGCCAGCGGTCGGAGCGCGGATCGAAGCGGGTCGCTCCGAAGAAGGCGAGCTTGGAGCGCAGCAGATCGACCGGCCGCATGCGGGCCGAGAGCAGATTGTCGTGGATCTCGGCATAGGGCCGGCCGGCGGACGCCTGCACCCGGCGAGCGACGTGACGATGCTCGGGGTGCTGCATCAGGAACGCCGCGATGCGCTGGCTCGGCTCGGCTCCTGCAAGTGTCGATCGAAGCGCTTTCACGTCGCGCCCGACACCCAGGGGCTGCTCGAGGTCACCGCCCGGCTCATCGAACCGCTCGCCCAGGCGTGGCTCCAGCTTCTCGACCGAGGTGTACCAGAAGCGCGCCTGCTCGCAGCGCACGGCGTAGTCGGGTTGCAGCGCAAAAGCATAGTTGCGCTCGATCAGATCGCGTAAAGCCGCGACCGTCATCCGGCCATCGATGCCGAAAGCCTCGTCCTCGTCGAAAGCCTGCTCATCCGCAAGGTCGTCGACGAGGGCGCCGTGCGGCTCGATGACGAGGGCGACGGTGTACTCCTGGCCTTCGAGCGAGAGCTGCTCCTCGGCAAACCGGATCAGGCGATCCCAGGGGTGGGACTGCGCGAGCGCGCCGGCATCGACCTGGCGCTGCAGTCGGGCGAGATCGGTGGCGAGATCGAGGATCCGCGGCGTCTGCACCGGATCATCGGTCACCCATTGGGCGACGCTTGCCCGTGCGCGGCGCAGCGTGGCGCGGAAGCTCACGGTCTCCTCCACGCCCGCAACCGGCAGCGCCCGGACGCGCGCGAGCGCGATCTCGCGGGCCTCCACCCAGCGCGACAGCAGCGCTGGATGCTTGACGAGGAAGGGCGCCATGCCGAGGCCCGTCGAGTTGCCGACGCCGATCAGGCGGCGGATGCGGGGCTCGAACGGCACGGCGGTGGCGGGGCTGCGGACACGGGCCAGATGCTCGGCGAGATCGACGGTGAAGGCGCGGATCAGCCAGACGGTCAGCATCTCGGCGCGGAACGGCCCGTCGAGCGGCGGCCGGCCGGCTACACGATCCCGGTCGGCGATCCCGAACTTGCCGTTGCCGTAGACGGCGGTCGTGCGCATCAGATAGCCGACCGAGGCGACTTGCGC
>JANNSW010000162.1:0-4595 GCA_031403055.1 Hyphomicrobiaceae bacterium
GCATCTTGATCAGACGAGGCCAGACCGACTTTCGCAGGTTTCGCAACTTTCGCAGGTGGCTCGGTGCCAAATCTTGGGAAGAGCGCCACGGCTAGACCCTCCCCATGATCTGCCAAGCCTCGCGCCGCTTCTGCCCGCCGATCGGGACAGGTCCAGACGCCTTCACCAGCCAGTGGTGGTCCTCCAGCACCTTCACGAGCTGCCGCGCCCGCTGTGCGACACGAACGGCATTCGGCCCGAGACGGCTGATATCGGCGATCGAGACGTGACTTTCGCTCCAACGCTCGTTGAGCCAAGCGAGCAACCGCTGTGCGTCGGCGATGTCCGCCGGGACCACGCTTGCCTGCCATAGCCGCAACCCTTCATCGGCATAGTGCTCGACAAGCTGGATTGCGTTGCTCAGCGTTTCCGCGTCGATCTCGTTGGCGTTGTGATCGGACCACCAGACCATTGTTGCCGCCATCCTGGCAGCGTGCTCGGCCATCTTTGCTGCGAAGCCGCTGATGGGCTCGAGTTGCCCTCCCGGCCCGATCATGCGCTCGATGTGGTCGCCAAATGCAATCCAGCGGGTGCGGGCCTCGGCGGACAATCGCAATGTCCGCGGCGCCAGGTCGTTGCGGCTTTTCTCACGCAATGGATAGGGCAGCGAGAGCGCGGTGGTCATGCGCGCATTGAACCGCGCCAGCTCGATCAGCGACACGGGCGCGGGATCGTGGTGCAGCCGCGTGCCCATCGTCGTCCCGGGGAATGTAACCAGCATGCGCGAGACGAGCCCCTGGTCACGCAACACGGGATCGTTGACGAGTTGGGCCGCCACGTCCGGCTGGACCATCAGATGCATGGCAAGCCGCTTGTCGGCGATGATGTGCGCACCATCACCCGAGCGTACCCGCTTCCAGGGGGCGCCATCCCATAGCCGGGATAGCGCCGCGGCGCTGCGTAGCTTGGCGTCGTCGCTCATCGCGTGCCCGCCGACGAATTGACCGCCTTCCGTCGAGAACACGCCCACGGACGGCTGGCCGGCCATCAGCAGCTTGGCTAGCCCTTCTACGGTCGGCTCCTCCATGACGATGATCGGCGCGAGCGGCTTCTCGGGCTCATCGCCCAGCGCCCGCAAGTCAACCTCCTTGGCCACCTTGTCTTGCTTGCCTGCCAGGATCGCCTTGCGTGCGGCCTCCCAAGCATCGTGCTCGTCGCGCCAGATCTTCATCTCGGCATCGTGGATCTGCCGCAGCTCCGCCTCACGGGACTTCAGCGCCTTGCCGATCTGCTCATCGCTCGCCGACTTCCGCTCCCCCGAGCGCCCGACCGTGATGAAGAAACCCGATACCGGACGTGTCGAGCCGGCGCCGATCGGCAGCTCGACATTGATCTGGCCCTGCGCGGCGAGAGTGACCGTCGCGAGTACGCTGTTGGCGCACATGGCAAGCGGGGATTGCACGATGTCGTTGAGCGCGCGAACGACAGCGGCGAGTTGGGAGCCGAGCCCTTCGACTGGATAGGGATCGGCCGCGGGTACCGGCCGCACGAGCGGCACGGGTTCGTGCGCCAAAGGCTTCCGCTCAGCCTCGCAATGCGACGGCGCCGATTTCATCATGTTTCCGCGAACAAACAGGTTGTCGTGCCCGTGGCCCTGTTTGATGTATTGGGTTCCGTTGTGTCGCTCATCCATGGCGGGCCCCCAGGTCTGGCAACGTGTCGCCGGCAGAGCGGGCGAGACCGCTGGCAATGGTCGCGAGCACGGCCTTGCGACCGTCGTCGCGCACGAGGCCGTTGTGCTCGCAGACATCGAGCACGTCGGCGACAAACCGACCCTGCGCGATGATCCCGTGATGCACCCACCTGCCGACGCGGCACACAATCCGGAACGCGGACTGGTTGCGTCCCGTGTTGCTGGCCATCGATGCGAGCGCGGGCAGCTCACGAGCCAGAATCGCTACTGCGTAACGTTGTTGTCGTTCTCGTTCGTTCGCAGAAAGCACGCATGGTTGGAGTCGAGCCTGTGCCGGCTTCCGCACGGGCTTCAGGGTCGTACTCCAAGGCGCGAGCGTTGCAGCGAGCCTGTCCGCGATGTCCGGGTCGATGATTGGTAGCGCGGAAATGGGCGTGTCCAGCAAGGTCGCTGGGCTCATCCAGCGGTACATGACGCCGGCCGGATGCGGCGTGGGCGGCAGCACCGTCTGACTGCCGTGCGCCAGGATGTCGGCCATCCCGGCGAAGTGTCGCGTGCGGAATCCGCCGCCGGGATCGCGGCCGAACACCGTCAAGCCGCGGCTGCCAGCCTTGCCGAGTGTGCTCATGACAGCATCTCGGATGGCAGCCACGATCTCCGCGTCGTCGGTATCGACGTCGATCGCAACCAGCCCGTTGAAACCGAGCGCCACGCCAACGCCGTAGGCGATCGGCGACCGGGCAATGCGCTCGATCTCATCCGGCGACAGCGGCGCATTGCAGAGCCGCTGCCAGCCGGCCAGCGCTGGGCGCTTGGTACCCGGCACGATGGGGACAGGCGAATGGCCGGCTTCGATCAACCGGAAGGCTGTATCGCGAAAGGGTTTGTGCATGTGTCGATCTCGTGTGAGAGACCGACCGCTATTTGTGCACCCTCCCGCTGTGTTTTGCGATCAAAGGACAATGCAGCGGCTCCCCTAAAGCGAGCCACCGCTTCCTGAAATGCACTCCCAATGCTCTGAGTTTCGTTTCGGATTGCGACGCTGAACTCAAGTGGCTTTACCTTGCCTTCCTCGATTTGTTCCGCTACCCAACGCAGAAGCAGAACCTGCACCCTCGCAATTGCATCCTCATGACTTTGAGCATGGGCACGCAACGTCGGGATCTGCTGCACTTCAGCGAGCCAATTGCCGTCAGCGTCGCGCTGAATCCAGATGCTTAGGACAGCCCGAACAATAACCGAATCTTTTTCGCGAACGGATGCGCCTCGGCGTAGGGTGCAATAGGCGCCTTCGCCGTATTGCACCTTCGGCTGGCGTTGCGATCCAGGGTGGTGCAATACGGCCTGATGAAGGCCTATTGCACCCTACAGATCCCGTCCTCGACTTGACGACAAGACGGTGCGGTTATTGTTGGGAGTGTCCTTAGGTGCTCCATCGGCGTCCCGTCCTTTCTCCTGACGAATGGAGGCCGATCGGTACGACGTTGACTCCAGTCGGAGCATTGCAGAATGCGGCCCACGCTTCCATCAGCTCCCGTCGCCGCTCCACCGCATCCCCGCGCCGATAGGCTCGCTCGACCGCATCGCCCACGGCATGAGCCAGTGCCGCCTCCACGATTTCGCGCGGGAAGCTCGTGCAGGCGTAGGCCCAATCGGAGAACGTGCTGCGGAAGCCGTGAACCGTGTAGGGTTTGACCTTCAGGCGTCTGAGCAACGCTTCGAGACCCATCTCGGACAGCGGCATGTCTCCTTGCTGGCCAGGGAACACGAACGGCCCACGCCGTGCGGCCTCCATCTCGGCAAGGATCTCCACGGCCCGGACGGTCAACGGCACTCGATGCGGCTTGCCCGCCTTCATGCGGATCGCAGGCACGGTCCAGACGGCCACCTTGTGATCGACCTCCTCCCAACGCAGGCCGTGGATCTGGCCATTGCGCACCGACCGCAGCACCTCGCCCGAGCGGCAGGCAGTCAGAATGACGAACTCCAAGCAGCGCGCGGCTAAATTTTCACTGGCCTTCAGGCGCTCGACGAAGGCCGGCAGCTCAATCCAGGGCATGGCCGGATGGTGCCCCCGCTGGAGCTTCTGGCGTCGAGCCAGGAGATGGTCCAGATGGCCACGCCAACGCGCTGGGTTTTCACCCGACCGATGTCCCTTGGCCTTGGCCGCGTCGAGCACCTTCTCGATCCGGCCCCGAACCCTTGAGGCGGTCTCTGCCTTTTCCGTCCAGATTGGCGCAAGCACGGCGAGGACGTCGGCCGTTTCGACCTCGTTCACGGGCTTGGCGCGCAGCGGACCACAATAGGTCAGAAGCGTCGAACGCCACTGTGCGCGATGCTTCTCGTTGCGCCAGCCAGATTCGAGGGAGGAGACGACCTCGTCTGCGATCTCGCCAAATGTCGGAGTGCGTCGTTCGCCCTCCTTGGTCTTGCGAGCATCCAGCGGGTCGGCGCCAGTTGCGAGGAGGCTTCGCGCCTCTATGGCGCGGCTGCGCGCCATGACCAACGTCACGTCCGGCGGCGTACCGAGCCCCATCTCTCGGAGCCGGCCGGCCACCTTGCTGGCCCGCGTCACGCGGTCGGTCGGGCTCCGGTAAAGGAACACCCACTTGCGCGAGCCGGATTTGGCAACATCCAGGTAGAGCCCGCCCCCGTCGCCATGCCGCCCCGGCCGGCGTTACGTCATGACCGCCCGCGCGCTCAGCTTGTTTAACGCCCTGCCCATCGCCTTGTGCACCTCCGTCGCCACCGCTACCTTCAGCCGACCCTTCGGTTGGCCCCAACATCAGCCCCAACAGTAAACACGGATTGGGGCGGCCTGTCACGAACTAGAACGAACAGAGCGATGACGCAAACCCCTTAGAACATAGGCCTTTCTAGATCAATGCGAACCGCTGTGAACATCAATGCAGCGGACGAGTTT
>JANNSW010000163.1:0-13754 GCA_031403055.1 Hyphomicrobiaceae bacterium
TCGTGACCGCGACCGGCAACAAGGACGTGATCACCATCGAGCACATGCGGGCGATGAAGCACCGCGCCATCGTCTGCAACATCGGCCATTTCGACAACGAGATCCAGATCGCGGCCTTGAAGAACCTCAAATGGCACAACGTCAAGCCGCAGGTCGACGAGGTCGAGTTCCCCGATGGCAAGCGCATCCTGCTGCTGTCGGAAGGCCGGCTCGTCAACCTGGGGAACGCGATGGGGCATCCCTCCTTCGTGATGTCGGCCTCCTTCTCCAACCAGACGCTCGCCCAGATCGAATTGTGGGCGAGCCGCGACACCGCCAAATACGAGAAGAAGGTCTACACGCTGCCCAAGCACCTGGACGAGAAGGTCGCGATGCTGCACCTGCACAAGATCGGCGCCAAGCTGACCAAGCTGCGCCCCGAGCAGGCGGCCTACATCGGCGTGCCGGAGGCGGGCCCGTTCAAGAGTGACAATTATCGGTATTGATGCAGGCCGCGTGGCGGGGCGAGCGGCAGCTCTCTCGAGAAACACATCCACCCATCACCCGTCATCCCGGACGCCGTCGTGCAGAAGGCGGGCCTGCGGCACGCCGGCAGTGATCCGGGATCCTGGCCACGGGCGCGGCATCCGCAGCTGAGATCCCGGATCAAAGCCTTCGGCTTGGTCCGGGAAGACGGGTGGATGGGTGTGCGCGAGACGTTTCTGCCAACACGCATTCCCGCCCAGCGGGTTGTTGGGCACCCCCCTATGCCCAAGGCTTGCCCGACAGCAGCTCGTCGCTCGCGCGGTCGAGCCTGCTGGCTGGGATCGCCATCAGCCGGGCCCCGTCGGTCCACAGCAGCGCCGCCGTGACCGGGCGGCCGGGATAGAGCCGCTCGAGCACCAGCCGGTAGGCGGCCAGCTGCAACAGATAGGCGTTGGCGACATCCTCGACGTGCAGCGGCGGCGGGCGGTTGGTCTTGTAGTCGACCAGCAGCACCTCCTTGGATGTGACCAGCAGCCGGTCGAGCTGGCCCGTCACCACCAGCGGCGGGCCGGAGTGTGCCGGCAGCTCGGCGGCGATCGGAACCTCGGCCAGCGATCCCGGCCCGAACAGCGGGGCAAAGCGCGCGTCATCCAGGATCGCCATCGTCTCGGCAAGGATCGCTTCGAGGAGCGCTGGCTTCAGGCCGTGCGAGGGCGCCCGCAGGAAGCGCCGGCCGGCCTCCGCTCTTGCGCCAGCATCGAGCTCTGGCAAGTGCTGGAGCAGGGCATGCGTGAGCGTGCCGCGCAGGAAACGGTTGCCGGCCGCCAGGCGCGCGGGCGGCAGGATCGAGGGCTCGATCGGCATCTGCAATTGCGGCTCGTCGGTCTCGAGCGGCGCGAGGCGCGATGGGGCGATCGGCACCGAGCGGGCTTGCTCGCGCGGCGCACGGGCGTTGGCCCAGGCCGGTAGCGCGATCACACTGGCCGCTGTCGCCGCCAGCGCGCGCGCGGTCTCGAATGCCCCATCGTGTGCCTTCAGAAATCGGCGCACTGGAGTGCCATCGGCCATCGTGGCATCGGTCAGCACTGGCGCCAGCGCGTCCGCGATCAGGTCGTACCAGCAGCCCTTGTCGCGGTTCTTTCCCTGGTAGCCGGTGACGTAGAGCCGGTCGCGCGCCCGCGTCATCGCCACGTAGAGCAGCCGATGGTATTCGTGGCGCTCGCGCTCGGCCAGCATGTCCTTGGCCGCGTCGATCGGCTCCAGTCCGCCAGCGCCCTTCAGCTGCCACACGAGCTGGGCGACGGGCGGGTCGCGTCCCTCCACCGGCTCGAGCACCATCAGCGCGGCGCCTGATGAATTGCTGCGCGTCGAGCAGGTGTCGGCGAGGATCACGATCGGGGCTTCCAGGCCCTTGGCGCCATGCACCGTCATCACCCGCACCTCGTCGCGGCCCTGGTCCATGTCGCGGCGGATTTCAGGCGACGCGCCGGCCAGCCAGTCGAGGAAGCCCTGCATCGAGGGCGGGTGTGACTCGTCGTAGCGGATGGCCAGATTGAGGAACTCATCGATCGCGTCGCCCGCTTCCGCGCCAAGCCGGCCGAGCATCTCGGCCCGCCTTCCCTCGCGGTCGAGCAGGGCCGAATAGAACTCGAAGGGTGGCAGGAAGTCGGCGCGTGCGCGCCAGCGCTTCATGGTTGCGGCGGCAACTCCAAAGCGCTCGGCCTTGGCGCCGGACGCCAGCAGCGCCGACCAGAGCGAGCCGCGCCGGCCGTGGCTGATCGCGAGCAGATCGTCGTCATCGAGCCCAATGAGCGGGCTCTTCAAGACGCTCGCGAGGCTGAGGTCGTCCTCGGGCAGCAACAGCACCTGGCCGAGCGCCACCAGATCCTCGACCGCGATCTGCTCGGTGACCCGGATGCGGTCGGCACCGGCCGCCGCAATCCCGCGCGCCTTCAGCGCCTTGATCATGGCGGGCGCGAACGGGTTGCGGCGGCGCACCAGCACCAGGATATCGCCAGCGCTCACCGGCCGGTGCTGCGAGGTGAGGACCTCGCCCGTCCGCAGCCAAGCCGCGATCTGATCGGCGATGCGGGCGGCGAGCCGTTGCACTGGCGCAGCGCCGGTCACGTCTTCGAGCGGCGACCACGGCTCGGCATTTTCCATCTCCTCGGCTGCTTCCGTCGGCCAGATCTCGACCAGCCCGCCCGCGCCAGCCCGCTGCGGCTGATGGCGGACAGGCGCCGGCAGCGCGGTCAGGCCGGGAACCCGAGCGGGATCGGCAAAGACGAGATCGACCGCCTGCAGCACTGGCACGACCGAGCGGAACGACATGGTGAGCGGCACGCCGTGGAAAGCCCGGCCGGCGGCACGCACACGTGCGCCGAAACGGGCTTCCATCTGCGAGAACATTTTCGGCGCAGCGCCCTGGAAGCCATAGATCGACTGCTTCTCGTCGCCGACCGCGAACACTGTGCGCAGACTGTCGCCTGCACCTGTCCCGGCAAAGAACTCGGCGGCGAGCGCATCCACGATCCGCCATTGCGAGGGAGCGGTATCCTGTGCCTCGTCGACCAGGATGTGGTCGAGGCCCTCGTCGAGCTTGTAGAGCACCCAGGCCGTCGCCTCGCTCGAAGCGAGCAAGCGCTCGGTTGCAGCGATCAGGTCGTCGTAGTCGAGGCCAGCCTGGCTTGATTTTCGCACGGCATAGCCTTGCAGCACGTCGTCGGCGAGGCGAAGGAGAGCGACACTCGCCTCCACCACCTCGGTTGCCCGCAGCTCGGCATGGAGCCCGGCGAAGCGCCCGGCTGCGCGGTCGAGCCTGTCGGTCGTCGTGGGGTGAGCCTGCCGGGTGCCCTTGGTGACGAGGTTCTTGTGGGGTGCTCCCTCCTTGGTCAGGAAGAAGCCGGCGAAGAATTTGGCACGGGCTTCCTCGCTCTTGGCTCCGATCGCGGGCTGGAGGCGCACGGCTGCTTTCCTGTCGTTGGCGCTGCCCGAGAGCAGCGCCGAGACGGCGTCGCCGATCTCAGTGGCCGTCAGCAGCCCCGCGATCGCCCCGGTCGATCCCGCGGTCGTCGCGTTGGCCGGGACTGCGAAGCGGGCGAGCAGGCCGGCGCGGATCGAGACGAAGGGATCGTGCGGGTGATCAGCCGCCACAATCAGCGCCTGGATCCGCTGGCGCAGCCGCGCGGCTCCCTGCATCAGCTCGTCGAACCGGCTGTCGCCGGCATGGCGGGCAACCAGCCGCAACGCCGCCGCGAGCGCCCCGTCGCCATCGGTCGCGGCCCGCGACAGCGTTGCCGAGATGGCGTCGCCGAGCAGGCCGCGGGCGTTCTCCTCGTCGAGGATCTCGAAATTGGGCGGCACGCTCGCCTCGATCGGGAACCGCTGCAGCAAGCGCTCGGCAAAGGCA
The DNA here is from genome assembly GCA_031403055.1 of Hyphomicrobiaceae bacterium. Lineage (GTDB taxonomy): Bacteria > Pseudomonadota > Alphaproteobacteria > Rhizobiales > Hyphomicrobiaceae > JANNSW01. The sequence goes on from JANNSW010000163.1 coordinate 3,875, forward strand.
TGGATGGTCTGGATCTTGAGGCCGCCGGGCGTTTCGATGGCAATCGCGAACAGCGTTCGTGCCCGGCTCGTCTCTGCTGGCGTCGGCGTACGGCCGAGGACTTGCGTCAGGTCGTCGTCGAGAGCCGCCGTTGCCGCCGTTGGCCAGCGCGCGAGCCGATCGAACAGGCGGTTCGACATCTCGGCGGCCGCCGCCTTGGTATAGGTGAGACAGAGGATGCGGTCGGGCGCGGTGCCAGCGAGCAGCAGCCGCAGCACGCGCTCGACCAGTACGTAGGTCTTGCCGGTGCCGGCATTGGCCGCGACCCAGGCCGATGCAAGCGGGTCGGCCGCACGGGATTGGGCGGCGCGTGTTGCCGCAAAGGCCTGGGATTGCCGAGCGTCCTCAGTCATCGCCGCCGCCCTCGCCGTCCGCCCACTCCTTGACGCGGGCGAGATGGGCGTAATCGTCGTAGCGGTAGCCCTCCTTGAAGTCCGGGCGTCGCAGCGCGCGGTAGGGTGTCGTCGGGTCGTCGAAGTGCGCGACCAGCCGCTCGACGCCCTCGAGCGCCGCACGGGCGAGCGCGTCGATGTCGGGCACATCGATTGCCTGCTCGAGCCCAGGCGGCTCGCCGCCGGTCGCCTTCACATAGCGTAGGCCCAGCACCGGCATCGGCGCGCCGCCGAGATCCTCGAACCCCGCTTGCGCCGCGATCGCGGCTTCGAGCGCGAGCTGGGGGGAAGCGCCCGAGGCAACACGCTTGAGGGTCGGCACGCTCCCCGACTTGTAGTCGGTGATGACGATGCCGCCGTGCGCCAGCAGGTCGATCCGGTCGGCGCGGGCGGTCAACCGGAACGGGCCACCGGGCGCCGCGAATACGAGCGCCCCCTTGACCTCGGCGAGGTGGCGCACGACCTCGCGGCGGCGTTCGGGCTCGGTATCGGCGAACCACTCGGCGAAGCGGGCGAAACGCGGCTGCCAGAACGCGACGATGCGCGGGTGCGCCGCCAGCCCCGCCAGGACGGCGATGGCGTCGGCTTCGAGCTGGGCGGCGGTGTCGTCGGGCAGCGTGGTCGGATGGCGCGCGGCGAACCGGCTCAACGCCTCGTGGATCATCTGCCCGCGCAAGCGCCCGTCGGGCAAGCCGCCAAGCGCGGGCATTGGCTCGAGCTTCAGGATGATGCGGGCATAGAGCTTGTAGGGATTGCTGATCCAATCCTCGATCCGGGTGACCGACAACTGCCGGGGCCGCACGGCCAGCGCCGGGCGCGGCTCGGGCGCGCGTGCCCGCGGACGATCGGGCGCATGGTCGCGCTGGCGGGCCCAGGCGAGCCAGGGCTCGGCCGGATCGGGCGCGAGCGCGTCCGCGATGCCGAGGCCCCGCAGCAGCGCTTCGATCCGGAGTAGCCAGCGCGAGGCGACCGTCGGCACGCCGTCGGATTTCGCCGCGCGCGTCAGCACCACCCGGGGCGCCGCCAGCAGCGAGGTGAAGTCGTGCGCCGAATCGCCGATGCGGGCTTCGGGCGAGGGTAGCCCGAGCGCGCGCAGCATCGGCCGGTTGAGCCAGGGATCGGGCTCGGCAATCTCGGGCCAGGTGCCGTCATTGAGGCCGCCCAGAATGACGAGGTCAGGTGCGAGCAGACGGGATTCGAACGGTCCCCAGATCGAGAGGCGCGGATGGGCAGGGAGCGTCGGGCGCACCACCTCGCCGGTGACGAAGCTGCGATAGAGCTCGGGGTACTCGGCGAGGCGGATCGAGGGGTGCGGCAGGCTCTGATCCATCAGCCCGGCGAAGAGCTTGGAAGCAGCTTCCCCGGCTTCGTCGGCATAGAGCGGGTCGGGCGAGCCATGCTCGTCGAGCGCGATCGCCTCGGCGGCTTCGGCGTGGGCTGCCGCAAAGACCGCGAAGCTGTGCTCGGCGCCATCGCGGCCGAGGTCGAGCAAGGGCGAGAGCGCCTGCCGCAAGCAGTCGAGCAATTGCTCTGCCTGCGCGTGATCCTCCCCCGACTGGCGCGCGATCGCGGGATGGGGCGCGAGTGGACGCTCGTCGGCTTCCTCCAGCGAGCGTGCGAGCGCGGCGCGGATGCCGTCGATGCCTTCGCCCAGATAAATGCGCCGGAACGCGAGCAGCTCGAGCCCGCGTGCCGCCCGCCGGACCTCGCCCGCCGGCAGAGCGAACCGCGCGAGCGGGTGCTTCAAGAGCGCCATCACCGCGGCTGGCCGGAACCGGCTGGCGATCACCTCGGCGATCAGATCGAGAAAAGCGCCGGGCGCGGTCTTGGCGAACGGGCGGCCAGCGGAATCATCGATGTGGATGCCCCAGGCTTCGAGCCGGATGGCGACCCGGCGCGCGAGGATGCGGTCGGGCGTCACCAGCGCGGCGGAGAGGCCCTTCTGCTCGGCGGCATGGCGCAGCATCAGGGCGATCGCCTCGGCCTCCTCCTCGGCGTTGGCCGCTTCCAGCCGGGTGATGCCGGCGAGCGCGGCTTTCACGCGCTGGGGCGCCAGCGTCTCGGCGAGCCGGCTCCAGTCGCCGGTCGCGGCAGGGGGGCACATGGCGGCCTTCAGGAAGCGGGTGCGATCGAGCGCGCGGGCATCGGGTGCGGATCCAGGCAGCCAGGCGATGTCCTCGATCCTCACTCCCAGCTCGCCGACGAGCTTGCCGAGCCGGTGCTGGGGATGGGAGGGCGTGTCGCGCGCGATCGTCGCGACCTCGGCCTCGCTCAGCGTCAGATCGAGGCCCGGCAGCACGAGGGCACCCTGCGGCAGGCGCGCGACCGCGCGCATCAGCCGGGCGGTCGCCGGCACGCTGCCGGTGACACCTGCGACCACGACCGGAACGGGGCGCGCTTCCAGCCGCCGGATCTCGGCTTCGAGCAGCATGCGACGCCGCTCGGCGGGCGAGACGGTGCCCTGGGATCGCAGATAGACGGGAAGCTGCTCGGTGGCGATCCTGAGGAACTCGATCGTGCGCTGCCAGTAGGCGGCATGGTCCTCCGGCACCAGCTCGGCCAGCCGGCTGAAGTCGGCCTCCTCGGTCTCGACCATGTCCATCAGCCGGGCGAGCTCGGTCGCGAGGTTCGCGGCCTGGGCAGGCGAGCGGATGATGGTTGCCGGCGGCTCGGACCCGAGGCCGCCCGCGTCCTGCTCCCGCCGCTGTCGCTTGGCCCACGCCAGCACGAAGCCCGTCAGCACGAGCCTGCGCTCGAGCGAGCCGATGGCGGGCGCCAGCTCCAGCATGTCGTCGGCGGCTTGGCGCGACAGCGCCGCACCCAGAATGAGGCTAGCCTCCTCGTCACCCTCGGCGATTGCGCGAATGCGCGGCAGCAGCAGGGCGCGCTGCTTGGAAACCACGAGGAACGCTCGAGCCATGGCGCGGGCGGCGCGCCGTGTCGGCAGCAGCAGGAGCAGCCGTGGCAGATCGCCTGCTCCGGGCGCTCCTCCCGCGGGTAGCGTGCCCTCGATGATCGCGCGTGCGACCGCCGGCAGGAACGGCACGCCGGGCGGGACCGTGAAGATCGCGCCCGCCAGCGGCACGGTGTCAATAGAAATGGTCGCCACTCTCGATGAACCTCTCGGCTGCCACCAGCGCCGCCGGATCGCCTACATGCATCCAGAAGCCGTCCTGGCGCATGCCGAACAGGCGTCCGTGCTCGATCGCGGCGTTCCAGGGACGGTTGAGCGAGAACGGACCCGCGGGCGAGCCTTCCAGCAGCCGCGGATGCAGGATCGAAATGCCGGTGAAGACGAACGGCACCACTTCTTTCTCCCGGCGGCGGCGCAGTGCGCCATCCTGGGCCATGGCGAAGTCGCCCAGGCCGTCATAGCCGAGCGCGTGGGCGGCGGAGGCGAGCAGCAGGAGCGCGTCCATGCGCGTCCCGTCCCACAGCGCGGCGAGGCGCGCGAGACTGTTGCTGGCGCCCCCCACCGAGAATGAATCCGAGTTGCAGACGAGGAACGGCTCGTCCCCCAGCAGCGGCAGCGCCTTCCGCACGCCGCCGCCGGTCTCGAGCAGCTCGGCGCGCTCGTCCGAGATGACGATGCGAGGGTGTGTGCGTCGCGCCAGATGGGCTTCGAGCTGGTCCGCGCGATAGTGGACGTTGACGACGGCCGTTTCGATGCCGGCTTCGCCGAGGCGGTCGAGCACGTGATCGATCAGCGCTTTCCCCGCCACTTCGATCAGCGGCTTGGGCCGCTCGTCGGTCAACGGGCGCATTCGCTGCCCCAGGCCCGCGCCCAGCACGATCGCCCGCTGCGGCCGCCAGCTCATCGGCGCTCACTCCCCTCAGATGCCGAGCACCCGCCCGCGCTGGCTCCGCGGGAATGCATGCTCGTACCAGGCCGCGAGCCCGGCAAGCTCGGGATGGCGGAAAGACCGGTCGAGATAGCCCCAGAGCCGCGGCATGTGGCGGAGATAGCCGCGCTTGCCGTCGCGCATGGCGAGGCGAGCGAAGATGCCGAGGATCTTGGTGTTGCGCTGGGCGCCGAGAATGGCATAGGCGGCAAGGAAATCCTCCCGGTCGAAATCGGCGTGCACGGCTCTAGCGCGCGCACAGTAGTGACCGAGCAGGCGCTCTTCAAGCGCGAGGGGCACGTCGAGGCGGGCGTCCTCCAGCAACGACACGAGATCATAGGCGCGATGGCCCCGCATCGCATCCTGGAAGTCAATGATACCCACCGCCCTGATGCCCGCGCGGCCGGGCAGGCGCAACAGATTGGGGGAATGGTAGTCGCGCAGCACCCAATGCCGGGAGCAGCGCGCGATGTGCCCGATCAAGGGTTGCCAGAGTGCGAGGAATTCCGCACGCTCGCCGGTCGGGATTGGCGTGCCGTGCAGGGCGGGCCAGTACCAGTCGGCCAACAGCTCGATCTCGATCCCGAGCGCGCCCGCGTCATAGGCCGGCACCAGGTGGGGCGCCGCGCCGGGCAGCGGCAGCTCGGCCGGCAGCTCGTGCTGCCCGAGCGCGACCAGCACGTCGACGGCGGGCCGGTAGAGCGCTTCGATCGGTGTGCCGGCCCCGATCAGGGTGCCGTAGACGTCATCGCCCAGATCCTCGGTCAGCAGGAAGCCAGTGTCGAGGTCGGCGGCGATGATCCCGGGTGCCGACAGTCCGTACCCGCGCAAGCAATTGGCGATGGCAACGAAGGGGCGGACATCCTCGGCCAGATGCGCGACCTGGCTGTAGGGCTTGCCGTCGCGCACGGGCGGTCCGTCGGGCTGGCGCGGGCTGTCCATCAGCACCGCCCCCTCGATCCGTGCGTACGCCCGGCGCGAGGCGTCGCCCTGCAGGAAGGCCGGCCGGCCTTCGCTGCAGCCTGCGCTGTCGGCGAACCGCATCATCGCCTCGATCCGGGCGAGCCGTTCGGCCCAGCCGCCATGGCCGACGAGCGTCACATTGCGCAGGTCGGGCGCGGCGGTCTCTTCGAGCCGGAGATCGAGGCGGGCCTGCACGGCGAGATCGCCCGCCCGCTCCGGCCATTCGAGAACGACGGCGCCGGTGCCGAGCGCCTCCTCCAGCCCGGTCTCGTGGATCTCTTCATGAGCTCGGATGCGATAGAGGTCGAAATGGTGGATCAGCACCCGCAGCTGCTCATAGGATTGAACGAGGGTGAAGGTCGGACTCGGCACCTCGACGGCCTCGCCCGCCACCGCCTCGATCACCGCGCGCGCAAACGTCGTCTTGCCGGCGCCGAGGTCGCCAGTCAGCGCGACCAGGTCGCCGGGCCGCAGGAACAACGCAACGAAGCTCGCGAGGCGAGCGAGGCCGGGGAGGGAAAGGGCGGGGAGGGTCATCGAGTGCGACATGGGGATGGTCCTAACCGCAGAGTGGCGAGCGGTCCAGGCCAACGGATTCGATCCAAGCCTTTGAAACCAATCCTCAACGGCCGTCATGCCCGCGGAGGCGGGCACCCAGCCAACTCGCCACGAGCGTTCCGCGGCCCGACTGGGTTCCCGTCTTCGCGGTAAAGACGCGCGCAGAGATGCGCTCCGCCCAGCGTCACGACGCCGCCTCAAGCCACCTGCCGCGCACGCGCCGCTATCGCCGGGCGGCGCTGGCCGGAAACGGCCGTGCTCGCCGGGAACCGCACCGTCACCTTCGTTCCCTTGCCGGGCTCGGATGACAGCGTGACGTCGCCGCCGTGCAGCTCGACGAGGCTCTTGACGAGGGCGAGGCCCAGGCCGGCGCCGCGGTGCTTGGATCCACGCGCCCGGCTCTCGAAGCGCTCGAACACGCGGGCCTGCTGCTCCTCGGGAATACCGGTGCCTTCGTCCTCGATGGTGAATACGACCATCTGATCGGCGCGCTGGCAGGCGAGCCTGATGCGGTGGCCGGGCTCCGAGAAGCCGATCGCATTCGAGAGCAGATTGTAGAGCACCTGCTTGACGCGGTCCTCGTCGGCGACCAGCTCCTTGGCATCGGGCGCGATCTCGATGTCGAGGCGCAGCCGTGCCCGCCCCAGCCGCTCGCGCACGCCCAGCGCCGCCGCGTCCACCACCGCTTCGATCGCGACCGGCGCGAGCTTCAGCTCGAAGGCACCCGCGTCGATGGTCGCCAGATCGAGAATGTCGTTGATGATGGCGAGCAGCGTTTTCGAGGAGGTGCCGATATCGCCCAGATACTCCCATTGCTTGCCGTTGAGCGGCCCGGTGCGCGGGTTCGCCAGCAGCTCCGAGAAGCCGATGATGTTGGTCAACGGTGTGCGCAGCTCATAGGACACGTGGCTGATGAACTGGCTCTTCAGCCGGTCGGCCGTCTCCAGCGCCTCGGTCTTCTCGATCAGCGCACGCTCGACGCGCTTGGAATCGGTGATGTCGATGCAGGTGAGCAGCACCGCGCCATCGGGCAGCGGCACGCCAGCGTAGGCGATCACGCTGTCGTCGGGGCGGATCATCTGGCCTTCGAGTTTCTGGCGCTCGTCGCTGATGCCGGTGACGGCGCGCTTCAGCCGGCGCCAGGTCCGCTCGTCGTCGTAGAGCACCTTGCAGCGCCGGATCACCTCGTCGATATGGGGCTCGCGCTCGAGGTCCTTGGGGTTCAGCCGCCAGATGCGGGCGAATGCCGGATTGAAGAGGCGCAGCTTGCCGTCGGTCGCAAACACCGCCGCGCCCTCGCGCAGATGGTCGAGCGTCTCGCACTGCACGGAGATCAGCGCGTTGTTGCGGCTTTCGAGGGCGAGCCGCTCGGTCACGTCGTCATAGAGATAGCTGACGCCGCCGTCGGGGCGCTGCTCGGCGACGACGTGGACGGTCGAGCCGTTGGGCAGATGCCACCAGTCCTCGAGCTCAGCCTGCGTGCCGTAGCAGGCGAGCTGGCGCGCCTTCCAGACCCGATAGTCGGCTTCCTCCGGCAACTGGCGGCGCTCGCGCAGCCCATCGAGGATCTCGCCGTCCTTGGGGTGGCTCGCCAGCCAGTCGGCATCGAGCTTCCAGAGCTGGCGATAGGCCTCGTTGCAGAAGGAGAGACGTTGGTCGGGGCCGAAGATGGCGACCGCGGTTGCAACCCGGTCGAGGGTGCGGTCATTGGCGGCGATGTGGCGGGAGAGCTCGCCCTTGGCCGATTCGATCGCCGCCACGTCGGTCGCGATCATGGCGCTCGCTTCCCCGATCGGCAGGCCGAGCACGTCGAAGGCGCGCCGCTCGCCGCCCACTACCGTGTTGACCCGCTCGCGATAGCTGCGGCGGGTGGCGATGCGCTGGTCGAGCGCCTTGCGGTGACGCTGCTCGAGCAGCTCCACCTGGCGCTGCCGCACGTCGTCGGGCGAGCGCGCGCCGACCGCCCGCACATAGGCCTGGTTGACCCATTCGATGCGGCCGTCGGAGCTGCGCCTGAGGATCGGCATCGGGATCGCTTCCAGCAGCGCCTCGGCCAGTTGCAGGGAATGTGCGAGCTGCTGGGCGTGCTTGCCCGCTTCGGCCAGATCGGCCCGGGCGCCGCTCGCCTCGCGGATCTTGAGCACCGCGCGACCGCCGGCGAGCTGGCCGTCGATCTCGACGATCGCGCCCGCAAGAGTGGTGGCGGTCAGGCCGAAGGGCCGGCCCGTGGCGATGAAGCCGTGGAGTTGTGGCGCCAGCATCGCCACGCCCGCCGCGTCGAGCCAGCGCTCGGGCCGCATGATGTCGCCGGCGGTGCGCGGCACCCCGCAATGGGCCGGCAGGCTGTAGGCGGCGAGGCGCTGGGGCTCGCCGCGGACGAACAGCAGCAGCGCATGGGCTTCGAGCCGGGTCAGCGCTTCCGCCGTCGCGAGGTCTTGCTCGAGGGCGCGGGCGCGCTGGCGCTCAGCCTCGATCACAAGGGCAGCCCGGCGCGCCATTCTGAGCGAGATGGCGCCTGCCGCCACCACGAACAAGAGGGCGCCCGTCAACAGGCCGAGCAAGGCGACGTCGGTCAGTCCCAGCTTGCCGAGCGCGGGTGGAACCCGGCCTGCCACCGCGATCACCAGCACCAGCACGGAGGCCAGACTGGCAACCATGAGCCCGGCAAGGCTCGAAGCAGCCCATCGCGTTCCGCGTGCTGGCTCGAGCGTTCCGCGACCTGTTTCGACCGCTTGCATTCCGTTGTTCCGATGCTTGGCGGGTTGTGCTGCGAGCGACGCTAACACCAGCTGCCCGGCTGCGCTTCAGGCCATTGATTTCATTGAGACGAATCGAATTTCACTATGCGTGTGTTCGCGCCTTCTGGCGAGGGGGAATCGACAGGGATTCGCCGCGGTCGCGAGAGGTGGTGTGGCGGCCACGGTGGCGATTTCTGGCGCCAGCCGCGGCAGAGTGTCGTCACCGGCTTGATCGGCGGCATCAATGAGGTCCCGCAGGCGCTGCTGGCCCCGGCATCGACCTCGCGCACGCGGTCGGGGTTGAGGCAAAGCTCGCGCGTAACGCCCGTTCCCGCGCCCGTCATTGACCTGTCACTCGGCCGGTGCAACACGTCCCCGCCATGATGACGAGCGTCTTCCCAGCACTGCCGGTCCGCACTCTCTTCAGGTGGCTCGTCCTGTCGCGGCAGGCCGCGGCCCGGTCTGGGCACCGATGTCCGCCGTTGCCGGGGCGTCGCCGGAACGCCGGTCGTGACCGGCCCGTGGTCGATCGGCCAGCGGGCGCTGCGACATGACGGGCCCGCGCTTTGCCATCTACTATGCCCCCGAGCCCCAGAGCGCGCTCTGGCGCTTCGGGTCCTCGGTCATCGGCTACGACGCGGCGAGCGGCAACGAGCTCGCGAGCTTGGCCGTCGCCGGCCTCGATGCTGCCGGCTGGGCGAGGCTGATCGAGGACCCGCGCCGCTATGGTTTCCATGCGACACTGAAAGCGCCGTTCCATTTGCTGGCGGGGCGGACACGCGACGAGCTGATCGCGGCGCTCGAAGCATTCGCGCGCGCGCGCCGCGCCGTCCGGCTCGGCCGGCTGCAGTTGAGTGCCATCGGGGCCTTCCTGACGCTGCAGGCGCCGGACGCCGGGCCGGAGCTGGAGGCGTTCGCCCAGGACGTGGTCGAGGCCTTCGAGCCGTTCCGCGCTCCCCTCGATCAGGGGGACCGGCAACGGCGGCTGGCCGCGTCGCTCTCCGACCGGCAGCGCGACTACCTCGACCGCTTCGGCTATCCCTATGTGGGCGAGGAGTTCTGCTTCCACATGACGCTCGCCGGCCCGGTCGAGCCGGCCATGCGCGCAACCGTCCTCGCCGCGCTGGCCGCGCGCTACGCGGCCGAGGTGATGGATGCGCCCACAAACCTCGAGCGCATCGTCCTGTTCGAGCAGCAGCGCCGCGACAGCGCCTTTCGCATCGTCGCCGCCAGCCGTCTCGGCTGAGCCAGCGTTGTCGCCGGGCCGTCAGGACGCTCGGATCGTCGAGCGGCTCGAATGACCGTGAACACTCGCTGGCCCCGCCCCCCACCACCCGCTATAAACTCC
>JANNSW010000164.1:0-5846 GCA_031403055.1 Hyphomicrobiaceae bacterium
TGCCTCGCCTTCGTAGGTGACGACGAGCGGGCCATTCCAGGCCGCGACCATCACGTCCTCGCGCTCGCAGTTGATCGAGATCGTTGCGGCAGAAGCGCCTGTGCAGGCAAGGAAAGTCGCCAACGCCAGCGCGATCGATGAGAGCCGATCGATCATCAACGTTCCCCGACAGCAGCCAGCCGGCATGCGAGCTTCGAGCAAGCCGAGCTCACAGATTTCTCAATATGCACCCGGTCCGCTTCAGTGTCGTCCATCAAGTGATATAGACGGGCAAAAATTGCTTTCGGGGTAAATGGCGCGATCCGGCGCCGGCCCTTCCGCTGACGGCCATGGGCAGGACAAACGCGACAAATCCGGCGAGGGTCAAGCCGCGGCAGCGGGATCGTCAGCCTTGGTCTTGGTGCTACTATCCGGAGTCACAAGCTCCCATACCAAAGCCGTCCTGCCCGCGTCATGGCAGAGCCATGCTTCACATGGACGGCGGGCATCCAGCCAATTCTCCACGCGACATCAGCTGCTCGTCTGGATTCCCGCTGGCGCGGGAATGACGTGGGAGGACGTGTGTTACGACTCGTTCACTGGCGATGGCGGGGACTAGGTTCTTGTTCTGTCGCATTCATTTGGTACCCCAAAATGAATGGCCAGCCCACTAGTGGTCCAAATCCGACATTTGCATCCCCTGGCAGCACGCGCCCGAGCAAATGTCGAATTTACAAGGACCACTAAGCAGACTTTCGTTGGAAGACCAACGAATGCCTGCTTGGATTCTTTTGTTTTCGCAGAGTTTTATCGCCAAACCGGGAAGACCACTTTGGCGAACTCTGCTTAGCAATCTTTTGATTCTAGTGGAGCTTTTGAATTTGACATTTGACTACGAGCCTGGCGCCACCGGGACTCAAATGTCAAATTCGCTCCACTAGCCACCTCCTTGTTTGTGTTCCCTCTTTCCATTCATTGATCGAGCTTTGCCGGAATCGAATGAATGGGAGGGAACACGAGTGGTCCAAATCCGAACACTCGGACAGGCTCCTACCCGGCCGTGCCCTTGGCGATCGGCTCCTGGTAGGCGAGGCCCATGTCCCAGGGGAAGTAGATCCAGGTGTCCTGCGAGACCTCGGTGACGAAGGTGTCGATCAGCGGCACGCCGAGAGGCTTGGCGTAGATGGTCGCGAAATGGGCGTCCGGCAGCATGGCGCGCACGATCTTGGCGGTCTTGCCGGTATCGGTCAGGTCGTCGACCACCAGCACGCCGCGGCCCTTGCCGCCGCCAATCGCCTTGATCGCAGGCGAGACGTCCTTCAGGACGCGCAGCTCGCCCTGGCTGTCGTAGTCGTGATAGCTGGCGATGCAGACCGTCTCGATCAGGCGCAGCCCGAGCTCGCGGGCGATGATGGCGGCCGGCACCAGGCCGCCGCGGGTGATCGAGACGATCGCCTGGAACGGCTCGCCGCCCGGACCCTTGCCGGCGAGGCGCCAGGCAAGCGCGCGGGCATCGCGATGGAACTGATCCCAGGAAACGGGAAAGGATTTCGGCGGGCGCGGCTCGGACATGGAATCTCCCTCACGAAGGTCACTAGAGCGGTTTCCACTTCGGTTGAACCTGGAAACCGCTCTGGATTCTTGATTTGTCGCACTTTCTTTCGGCGAACCGGGACCCACTTCGCCGGAAAGTGCTTCAGCCAATACCGGCAGAAGGCGGCATGTGTCGATGGGGAGACGGCGCCACGAGTGCCGCCCGCTACACGTCAGCCTCGTCGAAGGGGATCACGATTCTGCCCTTCATCACGTCGCGGACATCGTCCAGCGAGGTCACGCGATAGGCCATGCCGCCACGGATCAGGTAGAGCCATTCGAGCTTCTCGGTCTCCTCGATATCGCGAGGAGAGGTCGCGTGAATGGCATTCCAGAACCGGCGCATGCCCCGGAAACTCTTGAAACGGCCATCCTCACCCAGCTCGAGGGCATCCTCGAGCTCCTTGGAAAACAGCACATCGCGCAGCATCGAGCCGTTGAGCGCGCGCCAGCCACGCCCCGATTCCACTTCCTGGAGGGCTTCGCGCGCCTCCTCGCCGCCGGGCGTGCCCTTGAGGCTCACCTTGTAGAGCTTGTAGAGGGCGTTGAAATAGCCGTACTGGACGAGCCCAGAGCAGATGAACTCGTTGGCGTTCTGGCCGCGGCGGATGCGCACCCAGCTGCGGGGCTTGGATTTCTCGTTCGACTGGAACGGCCGGTCGTTGCGGAAGAAGGCGCTGCGCAGCAGGGCGCGGGCGAGCGTGAATGCGCGCCAGTAGTCGTACTCGTCCTTGATGTGGTCGAGCAGGTGCCCGCGCACGAAGCGCTGCAGGTCGTCGCCGAACCAGTCCTTGCTCATGCGCTTGATGCCCACCGTGTAGTACGGGCTGGAGCAATAGTCGCGCAGATTGGTGATATCGACGCCGCTGGTGCCGGCCTCGATGATGAAGTTGTTGTTGAAGCCGTCCTGGTGGTCGCGCACATGGAAGACGAGTGCCGCGTGCGAGAACAGGCTCGAGGTCGACCAGCGGATCAGGAAGGAATAGGGGTTGCCCGATTTGCGGCTCAGCACCACGTCGGCGCGACGCAGGTAGTCGCCCGCCAGGAACCGGTTGACCGGCATCGGGAAGGTGGTCGCGCCCTCGAAGTCCTTGGGGCTCGGCTGATGCTGGCCTCCCGTGGCCGCAAACTGCAGCGTTCTCCCAGCAGACGCCATCCATCACCTCCTGCGAATCCATGCCTTGCCGACAATTCGGCAAACCCTTAGTGACCGATTGAGCCTAGAGCGGTTTCCGCTTCAGTCGAAGCGGGAAACCGCTCTAGGTTCCCGAGTTGTCGCACTTTCTTTAGGCGAACCGGCATCCACATCGCCGGAAAGTGCTCTATGCCGTGGCGCGGCTGAGGCGCGCCTCCGCTCCCTTACGCTCGGCCCGGAGCCGCTCGGCGATGATGAAGGCGATCTCGAGCGACTGATCGGCATTGAGGCGGGGATCGCAATGAGTGTGGTAGCGGCTCGAAAGATCGGCTTCGGTCACCGCCTGCGCGCCGCCGGTGCACTCGGTGACGTTCTTGCCCGTCATCTCCAGATGCACGCCGCCTGGATGCGTGCCCTCGGCGCCATGCACGTCGAAGAAGCGCTGCACCTCGCTGAGGATGCGATTGAAGGGGCGGGTCTTGTAGCCGGTTGCGGCGGAGAGCGTGTTGCCGTGCATGGGATCGCACGACCACACGACCGACCGGCCCGACTTCTTCACCGCCCGGATCAGCTTGGGCAGGTGTTTCTCGACCTTGTCGTCGCCGAACCGGCAGATCAGCGTCATGCGGCCGGGCTCGTTGGCGGGATCGAGGACGTCGAGCAGCTGCAGCAGACCGTCGGGCTCGAGCGAGGGACCGCATTTGAGGCCGAGCGGGTTCTCGATGCCGCGGCAATACTCGACGTGGGCATGGTCGAGCTGGCGCGTGCGATCACCGATCCAGAGCATGTGGCCCGAGAGGCCGTACCAATCACCGGTCGTCGAGTCGACGCGCGTGAGCGCTTGCTCGAAACCGAGCAGCAAGGCCTCGTGGCTGGTGAAGAACTGCGTCGTCTTCAATTGCGGGGTGTTGGCTGACGTCAGGCCGCAGGCGCGCATGAAATCGAGCGTCTCGGAGATCCGCCCCGCCAGCTCCTGGTAGTGCCGGGCGTGGGGACTGTCCTTGGAGTAGTCGAGATACCAGCGGTGGACATTGTCGAGGCTTGCATAGCCACCGCTGGCGAACGCCCGCAGCAGGTTGATGGTCGCGGCCGACTGGCGATAGGCCTCGAGCTGGCGGCGCGGATCGGGAATGCGGGCTTCGGGCGTGAACTCCGGCCCGTTGACGATGTCGCCGCGATAGCTCGGCAGCTCGACGCCGTCCTTCTTCTCCAGGTTGGAGGAGCGGGGCTTGGCGAACTGGCCGGCAATGCGCCCGACCTTTACGACCGGGCAAGCGCCCGCAAACGTCAGCACCACCGCCATCTGCAGGAACACGCGGAAGAAATCGCGGATGTTGTCGGCACCGTGCTCGGCAAAGCTCTCGGCGCAGTCGCCCCCCTGGAGCAGGAAGGCATTGCCCTTGGCAACATCGGCGAGCTCGGCTTTCAGCTCGCGTGCCTCACCTGCAAAAAACAAGGGCGGGAACGACTTGAGCTGCGCCTCGACCTGATCGAGCACGGAGTTATCGGGATAGTCCGGGATCTGCACGCGCGGCAACACGCGCCAGCTCGACGGCGACCAGGCTTTGGGCATGTGACATGAGCTCCCGGCTACGGCTTCCAGCGGGCTCGCGCCCGGCGATGGCTGCGCCGCTTATAGGAGATGGCGCGGGCGGAGGCTAGCCACGAAGCTCGCGCACGAGGTCGAGCAGGGGGGTGGCGGTGATGCCTCCCGCCATGGGAAACTGACCCGTGCCCGGGTGCACGACGTACCTTCGGCTCACTCCGAGCGCATCGCAAGCGATGTGGAATCCCTTGCTGACGGTCGGCGCAGTGCTGCGCTTCACCTCGATCGCAACATGAGGCTGCCCTGCCCGCTCGAACAAAAGGTCGATCTCGGCGCCGTCCTCGGTACGATAGAATAGCGGAATCCAGCGCTCGCCCGCGGACGCAATGAGGTTCTCGATCACGAATCCTTCCCAACTCGGACCTACGATCTGATGTCCGAGCACATCATGCCACGTTTCAAGCTCGAGAAGTGTGTGCAGAATTCCGCTGTCGCGCACATACACCTTGGGCGTGCGCGTAAGTCTCTTGCCAATATTGCCGCTCCAGGGTCGCAGGCGTCGCACGAGCATCAGATCGACAAGTAGATCGACATACCGGCCGATAGCCGTGGCCGAGACCTCGAGCCCGCTTGCGAGGCGCGCCTTGTTGAGGAGCGTGCCTTGGCCGTTGGCCAGCATTGTCCATAGCCGGCCGATCGTCTCGGCTGGCATGCGCGGTGCGAACATCGGCACGTCGCGCTCGAGGTAGCCACGGATGAATCGCTGCCGCCAGCGGAAGCTCGCTGCATCACTCGGCGCCAGGAGGCTCTCGGGAAAGCCGCCCCTGACCCAGGCAACCTCGGTCGCGTGGCCTGCCGCCGCAGCCTCGGCAGCGGTCAGTGGCAGAATATCGAGGTAGGCTATGCGGCCTGCGAGCGTTTCGGAGGCTTGCTGCATGAGGTCGATCGAGGCGGAGCCGAGCAGCAGGAACTGTCCGTGTCGAAATCCTTGCTCGCGGCGCTCGTCGATCACCCCGCGCAGAATGGCGAACAGGCCCGGCAAGCGGTGGATCTCGTCGATCACGATGAGCTTGCCAGCTTGGGCCCTGAGATAGGCATCCGCATCTCCGAGGCGGCGCGCGTCGACCGGTCGCTCGAGGTCGAGGTAGATTGCCGATGCTCCACGCTCGGCGGCGATCCGGCGCGCAAGCGCGGTCTTGCCGACTTGACGTGGGCCAAGGAGGACAACGGCCGGCGCCTCGTCAAGACGCTCGCGGAGGGTCGATTCAACTGATCGAGTTATCCATTTCATGCCCGGAAATCATACACCAGACGTTCGATTTCCGGCAATGGAAATGAGTCCGACAGCCGCTACCGTGCCATCGAGAAGCTCGCGAACAGATCGCCCAGCATGCTTCCTAGCGTTCTGGCGCATTCATTTGGTACCCGTCTTCCCGGACGCCGCCGTCGTGCCGGAGGCACGCCTCCGGCGTGACGGCGGCGATCCGGGATCCAGGGGCCAATGGCAAGGCCGTGCCGCGGGACTCCTGGACCCCGGCTCGACCTTTGGTCGGCCGGGGAAGCGGGTACTTTTTGATTGTGCCAGAACACTAG
>JANNSW010000165.1:0-1864 GCA_031403055.1 Hyphomicrobiaceae bacterium
GGCGATGGATGCGGCGGTTTTCCTCGATGAGCGAGGGCGTCTCCGCGTTGAGCACGCGGGCAATGGCTTCAGCGCGGGCGCTGGGCGGAATGATTGGGTTCAGCCGATCGACGGCAGCTTCCAGCCGCTTGCGCAGGATTACGTCGCCGTAGCTCGGGCGCTCGGAGCTGAAGGCATCGGGCGCGATGTCAGGGCCGTGCGCGGTCGCGTAGCCGAGGGACGCAAGGAGGTCGAGCGAGACGTCTTCGACGGTTGCCTCGGAGAAGCCAGGGCCGCTGTAGGAAGACGGTGGTTGGGTGTAGCTGGTCATGGGGCTTTCTTCGGGCGCGGCATGCGGGCCGGTTTCGGCAGCGACTTGGCTGATACTTCCAGCTGCTGGAGCTCGGCGATGGATTCGCGCTCTGCGGCCTCGATTTCGGCGGCGCGCCGGGCTGTGTCGAAGGCCTCGTAGCGCTCGTGGGCGATCGCCTCCATGCGCGCGTGGGATACATTGCCGGCGCCGTGCAGGACGTCACGCTCGTTGAACACCAGGAAGCGGTCGGCTTGTAACAGCCAATCCGCCATCGTGGTCTGCTTTCGATCCTTGGCGCGCAGCTCGGCGAAGTCGAGGAACCCGGTGACGAGGCGGTTCAGCGTGTCGATCTCGTTGGCGGTCAAGTAGTTTTTCGAGATCAACACGTCGCCCTTGCGCACTTGGCGGCCCTTCCAGGATGTGAGCGCCATGTTGGGCTGGGTGGGGTCAGCCCGAGCGACGATCAGCTCGGCGGCAGTCTGCCCGGTGGCGGCGAACACCATCTTGTTCTGGATGGTGGCGAAGAACGTCTTCGCGGCGTCTGTCTTGGCGTTGTAGTCGGCGGCGGTGGCGGCGAACAGGTCGCGGACCTTCTGATAGAAGCGCTTTTCGGACGCGCGGATATCGCGGATGCGTTGGAGCAGCTCGTCGAAATGGTCGAAGCCGCCCGGCTCCTTCAGGCGTTCGTCGTTCATGACGAAGCCCTTGATCAGGTACTCGTTCAGCGTCGTGTTGGCCCAACGCCGGAACTGCGAGCCGCGCGGGGAGCGCACGCGGAAGCCCACGGCGAGAATTGCGTTGAGCTTGAATGTCTTGGTCCGATAGCGCTTGCCGTCGGCGGCAGTATTCAAGGATTCCTTGATAACTGACACTTCGGACAATTCGTGCTCGGAGAAAACATTGCGCAGGTGCAGGCTGACATTCTGAACCGAGGTCTCGAACAGGGCTGCAATCTCGGCCTGCGTCATCCACACCGAACCATCCTCGATGCGCAGCTGGAATTCGTCGCGGCCGTCCTCGGTGCGGTAGAGGATCAGCTCGCCGAGGCCGTGGCCTTCGGTGTCGTCGGATTGAGGGGTCATGTGGCGGCCTCCGCCATCGCCTCGGCGTCGCGCAGCCGGATTTCGCCGGACATGAGCTTGGGGAGGAGCAGGTCGCGGGTGGCGGCGAGGGTGCGAGACTCCTCAGAGTTCCGCTCAATCTTCTCGAAGAATGGCGCCGTCAATTCATCGAATCCTGCGAGGGTTTCGCTCGACGGCGCCAGAACTGGTAGCCGCTCAAGGTGGCCTTTCGTTATTGCAGCGCGAGAGCCACCAGCATCAAATCCGAGCAGGGCCTCCTTAGCACGCTCCGAACATTAACTGAATCGCGATCTGTGTGCGTGTGACGGTGTGACTCAGGTTGGCGGGATTCCGCCGGGGAGCGAACAGGGCTACCTCGTCGGGATGATCGACAAGGATGCGATACGGTTACGCTGGAACGCTGTCGGCGCCAAGCTTGATGAGCGAGGCCGGCGCCTGTTTGCGGCGGCGGAAGTTCGCGCCGTCGGTTGGGGCGGTCTCAAGGCGGTCG
>JANNSW010000166.1:0-24987 GCA_031403055.1 Hyphomicrobiaceae bacterium
TTCGTCTCGTTCGCGGGACGGACGCTCACGCTGACGCTGTTGCCGCTGTTGCTGATAGCGGCCTGGTTTGTCGCGGGAATGTCCCGGATCAGGCGGCGCGAGGTCGTGCTGCTGTCGGCGCTCGGCGCGATCCTTGCCTTCGGCTTTGCCGGCTCCTGGGGCGGCTGGTACCAGTACAAGGCCCGTGTCGAGGTCGCGCTCGCACGCTACTCTGGCTATGTTCCGCTCGAGGCGACGGGGCTCCTGCCCGATCGCTACTCCTGGAAATGGACAATGCCCACGCTTTCAGTGCTCTGGTCGAAAGATTGTGTCAGCACGATCATCCTGAGCCGTGCGGAGGACTGGCATCCCTATGATCCGCTGAAGCATCTCCCACTCGTGCACCACCGGGCGTTCCGCAAGGACCTGTTCCCGGCCGCGGCCGAGGCCAAGTCATGTCCGCCCCCGTAGTGTTCCCTCCCATTCATTCGATTCCGGCGAAGCTGGATCAATGAATGGAAAGACGGAACACAAACAAAGAATTGGCTAGTGGGCTGGCCATTCATTTGGGGTACTGAATGAATGAGTCAGAACACTAGCAGCCGGCGCCTGGAATGCAATGTCGCGATGCAGACGAGCGCCCGCGCTCGAGAAAACAGAGACGAAATGAGCTATCTGCCCCTCATCCTCTTTACCGTGCTGACGAACGCAACCGCCCAAATCATGCTGAAGCAGGGTATGCTGGGGGTTGGCCCCCTCTCGATCGCGGGCGATGGCCTGATCGGCACGGTGCTGAAGGTTGCGCTCAATCCTTGGGTTTTCCTCGGGCTCAGTACGTTCGTCATCAGCATGGCCTCCCATCTCGTCGTGCTGTCGAAGGTCGAGCTCAGCTATGCCTATCCCTTCCTCAGCCTCGCCTACGTGGTCGTTGCCGCCTACGCCTTCTTCGTCTTCGGCGAGGCGGTCGGCACCATGCGGATGGCAGGCATCGCCTGCGTGTGCCTCGGCACGCTACTGATCGCGCAGTCCTGAACGAAATCATTCGAGCAAGAACCGGAGCAGATCCCTTGCAACATATCATCTTCGGCGGCGACGGGTTCGTTGGACGCCATCTCGCGGCTGATCTCGTCAAGCGTGGCGAGCGTGTGCTGGTCGCCGACATCAACAAAAGCGCGTTGCCGCACTATGGGGACGCCGTGTTCATCGAGGTTGACGTGACCGATCGCATCGCCGTCGGCAAGGTGCCGATGCAACCGGGCGATATGGTCTACAATCTCTCCGCCAAGATGCTTTCGCCGATCATGCCACGGGCGAAACGCCACGAGTTCTTCTGGCCGGTCAACTATCACGGCACCAAGCACATCCTCGAGGCGATGGCCGAGAAGGGCGTCGACCGGCTCGTGCATTTCACCACCGACATGATCTATGGCACGGCCGAGGTGGTGCCGCAGACCGAGGATCATCCCAAGAACCCACTCGGCGAATACGGCCGCAGCAAGCTCGAATCGGAAGCGCTCTGCCGCGACTACCGGGCCAAGGGCATGCGGATCGCGATCTTCCGGCCGCGCCTCATCATCGGGCCGGGGCGGCTCGGCATCCTCGCCAAGCTGTTCCGTCTGATCGATATGAACCTGCCCGTGCCGATGATCGGGGCGGGCAAGAATCCCTACCAGTTCATTTCGGTCTACGACTGCGCGAGCGCGGCGCGGCTTGCCTGGGAGAAGGGCGTACCCAATGCCGAGTACAATCTGGGCTCGGATGATCCCCCGCCAGTGCGCGAGCTGCTGCGGGCCCTGGTCAAGCGGGCGGGCAGCCGGACGGTCCTGGTGCCGACGCCGGGGTTCCTGGTCAAGCGTACGCTCGATGCGCTCGACCTCATCAATCTTCCACTCATGGATCCCGAGCAGTATCTGATCGCGGACGAGTTCTGCATCGTCGATACGGCAAGAGCCAAGCGCGACCTCGGCTGGCGGCCGATGTTCAAGGATACCGATATGCTGATTGCTGCCTATGACGAGTACCGCAGGGACCGCGGCCTGAATCGGCCTGACGATCCGACCGCCCAAGCCGCCTGAGAGTATCGACCAGAATTCTTGGAGACCCAGATGTCCAATCCTGCCGCGGTGGAGCCGCTGATGCGCAACCGTACGGAAAAGCCGGCCCTGTTGTCCGTCGAGGAGGCCAAGGCGCTTGCCCCACGCCGTATCACCGAGCTGTTCTCGGCCCATCTCAACCCGGGACAGCTTCATTTCATGAAGCTCCTGGGCTTTGATCAGGTGATCATCGAGAGTGCGGAAGGCATGCACTACATCGACCGCAACGGCCGCAAGATCCTCGACTTCTTCGGCGGCTTCGGCTCGCTTGCCTTCGGCCACAACCATCCGCGCATCCTTGCCGTGCGCAAGCAGTTCCAGGACGAGAAGCGCCACGAGATCGCAATGGCGTTCATGTCCCAATACGCATCGGCCCTCGCCCACAATCTGGCGGCGTGCTCGCCGGGCGACCTCGATATGGTGTTTCTGGGCTCCTCGGGGTCGGAGGCGATGGAGGCGGCACTGAAGGTCGCCGAGCAGGCGCAAGGTCCGGCTCGCTCCAGGATCGTCTATGCCGCGAACTCATTTCACGGCAAGACCAAGGGTGTGCTCACCGTCACCGACGGGCCGCTCTACCGCTCGGATTTCAAGCTGCTCGAAACGGCTGTCAAGGTCCCCTTCGGCGATCTCGAAGCCATTCGCCGCGCGATCGAGGCCGACAAGTCGATCGGCATCGTCTGCCTCGAGACGGTGCAGGGGGGCGGGGGCATCATCGAGGCGAGCCCAGAGTTCTGGAAGGGGCTGCGCGCGCTGTGCGACAAGCACGGTGTGCTTTGGATCGCCGACGAGGTGCAGTGCGGGCTCGGCCGGACCGGGCGGTTCTATGCGTTCGAGCACTATGGCGTCGTTCCCGATGTGACGGCGCTTGCGAAATCGCTCGGCGGGGGGAAATGCGCGATGGGCGC
Source organism: Hyphomicrobiaceae bacterium (assembly GCA_031403055.1). Taxonomy (GTDB): domain Bacteria; phylum Pseudomonadota; class Alphaproteobacteria; order Rhizobiales; family Hyphomicrobiaceae; genus JANNSW01. Next base: position 2,978 of record JANNSW010000166.1, read on the forward strand.
CATGATCGCCCGGCGCGAGGTCTACATGAAGGCCTATGGCACGCCCAAGACCGCCCTCATTCACGGCCCCGCCACGTTCGGGGGAATCGGCGAGGCCTGTTGCACCTCGATCGAGGCGCTGAACATTCTCTACGACGAGGGGCTGATCGACAATTCGGCTGCCCAGGGCGAGCACCTGATCACGCGCCTCAAGGCCATCCAGGCCAAGTACCCCAAGATCATCGCCGATGTGCGCGGCAAGGGGCTGATGGTCGGGCTCGAATTTGCCGACTTCAGCCAGACGCTGCCGTTCGGCGTCAAGCAAGCCGTGTCGATGCTCGATGCCAAGCTGAAGGGCAGCCTGTGCGGTTTCATCGGCTCGATCCTGCTGCGTGAGTATGGCATCCTAGTTGCATTCACGGAATACAATCGAAATGTCATTCGGCTCGAGCCGCCACTCATTGCCGAGCGGAAGCACGTTGACGAATTCTGTGAGGCCCTCGATGATCTCCTTTCGCGCGGCATCGTCCGCATCGTCACCGACTTCATCATGGGCCTACGGCAGCGCGGAGCAGCCTAGGCACCTCACGGGATGGGAACCAGGGATGCTACTGCCCCGGCTGCTGTTCCTCAACTTCCATGGGCTGGGCGAGCCGCCGGCTCAGGTATCCGTTTGCGAGCGGCCGTATTGGGTGCCGGTGTCCGTTTTTCGCGAGACGCTGCAAGTGCTTGCCGACCTCGACCGTTCGAGCGATGTCGATGTGCGGATCACCTTCGACGACGGCTATCGCAGCGACACCGACATAGCAGTGCCATTGCTGCTCGAGCACGGCCGGCAGGCCGAGTTCTTCGTGCTGAGCGGGCGCATCGGGCGGAGTGAATCCCTCTCCGGCAACGATCTGCGCGAGATGCGCCGGCTCGGCTTTGCGATCGGCAGCCATGGGGTCGACCATATCCGCTGGTCGACGCTCGATGACGATCGGTTGGATCACGAGCTGCAATCGTCCAAAGCGCGGATCGAGGACATCCTCGGCCACGCGATCGATGGAGCGGCGGGGCCCTTCGGCTCGTTCGATCGCCGTGTCGTGCGCAGGGCTATGGCTGCAGGCTATCGGCGTATCTTCTCGACACGCGGCGGGTTCACATGGAAGCCGACAGGCTTCATACCGCGCTTCTCAGCCCGGGTCGGTTTCAGCCCGCGGCACGATATTCCGTTACTGCTGCGGCCTTCGGAGCGCATGTTGGCGGCTGCCAGGGATTCGCTGCGCCGCATCCGCTACGGGACGCGGATGGGCACTGCGATGCCGATTGGTGTTTGGCGCCAGGGAGCTCACATCGATCGTGGCAGGTAGCGCCAGGAAACCGCTGCCACGACGATATGAAAAAGGCCGAGCGCGACGAACACGCTGCTGAGTCCAAATGTGCCCAGCAGCACGCCATAAGCGATGTTCGGCAACAGGTCGCTGAAGTCGATGTAGCTGCGATAGACGCCCGACATCTGCGTCCGCTCGCGCGGCTTGACCGCACGATAGTAGGGGACGCCGCCCACGGCATCGAGGCCCGAGCAGAAGACGGCCGCCAGCACCAGGAACGAGCCGGCAAGCACCGGCAACGACTTGTCCGTCAGGCCAACCGCGATCAGGCTGACGGCGGCGCCGAGATAGCACAGCGCAATCACCACCCGCACGCCCCGGCGCTCGGCAAGCCGACCCCATAGCACAGCCGTCAACAGCGCCACGTTGGCAATCGAGATCAGCAGGCCTCCCGCCTGCTGGGATTGGCCTGCTTCCACCATCATGATCGGGCCGTAGGTGAAGAGCGCCGACCAGTAGCAGGATCGCCCGAAAGCGATGAACCAGGCAAGCCGCAGCCGTGGACGCCTGACGAAGCGCGGCAGATAGCGCAACGGATTCTCGGGCGGTGTCGTTGCCGCAATGATGACCTTGTTGTCGGAGAGCCGCAGGTACCAGAAGAAGATGAGCAGCAGTGCCGCCAGCCCCGCGCTCAGCAGATAGACGGTGTTGCGGCCCCAGGTCTCGCCGATCCAGATCCCGGCATAGGGTCCAAGCGTCCACCCCACCATGGCACCGACCATGCGCAGCGAATCCGCCCGAACCAGCTGGTGCTTCTCGATGTAGTCCATCAGATAGAGGCTGGCCGTCACCATCATGCAGGATGTGCCGAACATCCGCAGCGTGACGCCCACGATCTGCGCTGGGGCGGTATCGGCGGCAAAGCAGCCCAGCGACGCAATGATCGCAATCACACCCAGCGTATAGGTCCAGCGCCGCGTCAGATAGCCGATGACGAGTGGCAGCAGCAGCCCGGAGAAGAAGCTGAAAAAGCCGACGAAGGTCGAGAGATAGCTGACGTTCTGCGCCGACTTCAGCAACTCGTAGCTCTGCAACACCATGACGGTGACGACCAGGGCACGCGCCATCGATTCCATGATCGAGAGGGCCGCGAATACGTACACGCCCGGAGCGGGCGGTGCCGGAAGCGACATCCGATAGGACGGCATGGACCAAGTCATGGGAGGCGGCAGCTCGTGGGGTGGGTGGGGCCATCACGGGGCCCCGTGGATTCGGGTGGACCAGGAAGCCCCAATCGGGGGCAGGATTCGAGCCCGCTCGATGCAGGGGTGCTATGCCTCGCACGAGGCAGTCGAGGGTTGGTGAGAGGAGCCGGCAACGAACGCGAGCTCGCGCTACGCCAAAGTGGCCCGCAAAGACAAGTGAATCGGTTTCATTGAGCCCATTTCTCGCCCCGCCGTCTTCCCGGCCAAGCGACCAACGGGAGCGCTGAGCCGGGACCCAGCACAAATAGGGCCGAAGGCACAACAACTTGCACGATCCCGTCCGGGACCTGGATCCCGGGTCGATCTCCGCCCCGGCTGAATGCCGGGGCTTCGATCGCCCGGGAGGACGGAGCAGTTGTTTTGGGGCGCTAAGATCGTCGAATGGAGCGAGGAAGGCGGGTGCTATGTCGGCAGCGCGCCCGGCCTCGTGCTGGGTGGCTGCCACGGCGATGACGAGCGCCAAGTCTTCGACGAGCTGTGCCAGATCGTGGACGAGGCGATCGCGATCCAGGAGGCGCACGGCAAGCCGCTGCCACCGGCGACGGCAGGCAGAGGCCTCGCCGAGCAGACCGTCAGGGTTGCATGAGCCCGCTCAGATCCCGAGCTTCTTCTTCAGGATCTCGTTGACCGCGGCCGGATTGGCTTTGCCGCCCGAGGCCTTCATCACCTGGCCGACGAACCAGCCGATCATGGTGGGCTTCGCTTTCGCCTGCTCGACCTTGTCGGGGTTGGCCGCGATGATCTCGTCGACCGCCTTCTCGATTGCATCAGAGTCGGTGACCTGCTCCAGGCCGCGCTCCGCGACGATTCGCACCGGGTCGCCGCCTTCGCTCCAGACGATCTCGAACACGTCCTTGGCGATCTTGCCGGAGATCGTGCCGGACGCGATCAGGTCGAGGATCTGGCCGAGCTGGGCTGCCGACACGGGGCTTGCCTCGATGCCCTTCGCCTCCTTGTTGAGGCGGCCGAAGAGCTCGTTCACGACCCAGTTCGCTGCCTGCTTGCCGTCGCGACCCCTGGCGACCGCCTCGAAATAATCGGCGGATTCCCGCTCGGCCACGAGCACGTCGGCGTCGTAGGCCGAGAGCCCGTAGGCCTTCGTGAAGCGCGCCTTCTTGACGTCGGGCAGCTCGGGCAAGGCCTTGCGCAGGCCCTCGACATACTCCTTCGTCAATTCGAGCGGCAGCAGGTCGGGGTCGGGGAAATAGCGATAGTCGTGCGCCTCCTCCTTGGAGCGCATCGAGCGCGTCTCGCCCGACTTCGCGTCGAACAGTCGCGTCTCCTGCTTGATGCTGGCGCCATCCTCGATGATGCCGATCTGGCGGCGCGCCTCGTGCTCGATCGCCTGGCCGATGAAGCGGATCGAGTTCACGTTCTTGATCTCGCAGCGCGTGCCGAGCTCGGCGCCCGGCTTGCGCACGGAGACGTTCACGTCCGCGCGCAGGTTCCCCTTCTCCATGTCTGCGTCCGACGTGCCGAGATAGCGCAGGATGGTGCGCAGCTTCGATACGTAGGCCTGCGCTTCCTTCGAGGAACGCATGTCGGGCCGCGAGACGATCTCCATCAGCGCGACGCCAGAGCGATTGAGGTCGACATAGGAATAATCCGGATGCTGGTCGTGGATCGACTTGCCGGCATCCTGCTCGAGATGCACGCGCTCGATGCGCACGGTCTTGGGGCCCTGGCCAACGTCGATCTCGATCGCGCCTTCGCCCACGATCGGCTGCTTGTACTGGGAAATCTGGTAGCCCTGGGGCAAGTCGGGATAGAAGTAGTTCTTGCGGTCGAAGACGGAGAAGAGATTGATTTCCGCCTCGAGGCCGAGCCCGGTGCGCACGGCCTGGGCGATGCATTCCTCGTTGATGACAGGCAGCATGCCCGGCATCGCGGCGTCGACGAGGCTCACATGGCTATTGGGCGCGGCGCCGAACCCGGTCGAGGCGCCGGAGAAGAGCTTGGAGCGCGACGCCACCTGGGCGTGTGCCTCGATGCCGATCACAACCTCCCAGGAGCCGCTCGCCCCCTCGATCAGGTCGGATTTTCCAGCGGTCTTGCCGCGATCCTGCATGGCGTCGGTCCTTTGCATGTTTTTCGCGATGCATAGCGGAGGGCGCCGGGCGGGGGAAGGGGGCGGCCGGGAACCGATTGGGCGGCGTCCCCAGGTCAGCGCTAAACCTGATTGAAGCGATCCTGTGCCGTATGCCAGACGTCGACGACGATCAGCTCATCGTCGGTGAACCGGTACCAGACGATCATTTTAGTTCTCGGTATCCAGGTCTCCCAGAGGTCGAGGTCTGCAAAATAGCGGCCTGCGCGCGGAAACAGCCCGAGCGTGTTCACGACGAACCGGTTCACGCGATTGTCCAGATCGATTGCCGGTTGAAGCGCGCCTATGCCCAGCAAATAGTCGATCTGTGCATCGAGCTTGTTACGAGCGTGAGTGGTATAGCGGACTCTCATCCGCCGCGGGCTTTGGCGATCCTGGAAGCGATGTCGGCGTGAACGGTGTCAGCGTCGACCAGACGTCCTTCGCGGAGATCGCGGAGCCCGGCGGCGATCGAGGCGCGCTGCTCCTCGCTCGGATCGCCGCGATCCTCCGACTGAGCGAGATAGCCCGACAACTCGAGAATTGATTCGAGCTGCTCGTCTGAGAGCTTCGGCACGAGCTCCGTAAAACGGGAGATGGCTTGCATCCTGGTCATACGGCATATTCTAACACGGAATTGGCTGCCCGCCAGCGGCAGAGTGCCCACCAAGCGGTCGAGGCCCAGCCGGCGATCCCTCGGGGTCTGACCCCGAGCCAGACCCCTGCATGCGAGTGGTGGGCGGGTCGGACCGCGGCAGTCCGGCAACGGGCAGCGCGCACCAGCGGCAGTGTGCCCCGGCTGTGGTGAAGGCCGCTCGGCTATGGTGCCCGCACCCAGCTCGAGATCGCTATCACCGATGCCGCATTCTGCTGACACCTCGGCGCAATCGCACCCGTCAACCCTCCGCTTGACGGTCGTCGGCCCGCTCATGCTCGGCGTCGCGGTGGTTGGCTCACAGATGTTCATCGTCTCGCCGCTGCTGCCGGATATGGCCCGCGACCTCGGTGTGACGGCAAGCACGATCGGCGCCTCGGTCGCCGGCGGCAGCCTCGCCACGGGCGTGATGGCCGCGCTCGCAGCACCCTTCCTCGACCGTTATCCGCGGCGCAATGTGCTGATTTCAGGTCTGCTGCTGCTCGCCCTGACGGTGCTCGGCGTGGCGCTTGCGCCAACCGCGCTGCTGTTTGGGGTCGCCTTTGCGGCGGCGGGTGCGGTGAGTGGAATTCTGCTGCCGACCACCTATGCCATCGCGAGCGACATCGCGGCCGAGTCCGAGCGGGGGCGCCTGCTCGGGCTGGTGCTGCTCGGCTGGTCGGTGAGCTTCCTCCTGCAGCCATTCGTCGCCGAGCTCGGCGACACGCTCGGCTGGCGCGGTGCCTATGGTGTGGTGGCTGCTGCCGCAGTGCTCGCTGCGCTGCTCGATCTGGGGTTGCCGGCGCGACGGGCGTCCGGCCTACGCGCTGGCTATGCCGCCTCCTATGCGGCAGCCTTCAGGGTGCCGACCGTGCGACCGCTGCTCGTCGCCTGCGTCTTCATGATGTTCGCGTTCTATGGCTGCTACCCCTATTGGGGTGCGGCCTATCGGCAGCTCTTTGGCGGCGACGCGTCGGCGGCGAGCTTGCTGGCGGTCGGCTATGGCGCTGGTTTCCTGGTCGGCGGGTTGAACGCACGTCTGATCGACCGGCTCACGCCCTGGCGAATGCTGGCTGTGGCCCTCTTGTGTTGCTCGGGCATTTATCTGCTGCTGCCGTTGGCGCTCGGCTCATCCATCACCTTCATCGCCTGGTGCGTTTGCCTGGGCATTCTCAACAATCTGAGCCTGACCTCGTTGGTTGCTGCCTTTGCGGCGGCCTCCCCACCTCAGCGCGGCAGCGTGCTCGCGCTCTATGCGGCGATGACCTATGTCGGCTTCGCGCTCGGCGCCGGATCGATGGGCCCGGTGTTCGAGGCACGCGGGCTCGGCGTTGTCGCGCTCGTTTCCTCGGGTGCGCTCTTCATTGCGTTCCTGTTGGCGCTGTTGGTGCTGCGGCTACGGCGTGTGCGAGGCCGATAGCAGCGCAGCGCTGACGAGGCGTTGCGTGTAGGCCTGCCGTGGGGCGCCGAAAATCTGATCGGGGCTGCCTTCCTCGACCGTGCGCCCCTCCTTCATGACGATGATGTGATCTGCCATGGCACGTACGACCGCGAGATCGTGGGTGATGAGCAGGTAGGCGAGACCGAGCTCAGCCTGCAGCCGGCGCAGCAGCTCGATGATCGCCTTCTGCACCTGCCGGTCGAGTGCGGAAGTCGGCTCGTCGAGCACGAGGACTTTGGGCCGCAGCACGATGGCGCGTGCGATCGCGACGCGCTGGCGCTGGCCGCCCGACAGCTCGTGGGGATAGCGATTGCGAAAGGCAGGATCGAGCTCGACCTCGCGCAACGCCGCGACCGCGCGCTCGGAACGGGCGTCCCGGCCGATGCCGGGCTCATGCACATCGAGGCCCTCGGTCACGATCTGTCCGACAGTCATGCGCGGCGAGAGCGAGCCGAACGGGTCCTGCAGCACGATCTGCAGCTCGCGCCGCAACGGCCGCAACGCGGCAGCAGTCGTGTGCGTGATGTCGCGCCCGCGAAAGGTGATGGTGCCGGTCGAGGGCAGCAGCCGCAGCAGCGCGCGGGCGAGCGTGGATTTGCCGGAGCCCGATTCGCCGACCACGCCGACGGTCTGGCGCTCCTTGAGCGTCAGGCTCACGCTGTCGACCGCCTGCAGGGCTCGCGTGCCGCCGCCGAGCCAGCGCCCGCCGAGCTTGAAGGCGACACCGATCCGAGCGCCCGAGAGCATGGTGGCCGAGCCTGCGGGCACGAGCTTGCGGCCGGCTGGCTCTGCTTCGATGAGCGCTCTGGTGTAGGCGTGCCGTGGCGCCGCGAGCACCGAGGCGGTCGCGCCTTCCTCGACGATCTCGCCGCGGCGCATGACTGCGACACGGCTGGCGATGCGCCTGACGATGCCGAGATCGTGGGTGATGAGCACGAGGCCCATGCCGAGGCGGCGCTGGAGGTCGGCGAGGAGCGCGAGTATCTCGGCCTGGATGGTGACGTCGAGAGCGGTCGTGGGCTCGTCGGCAATCAGCACGTCCGGGTCGTTGGCAATCGCCATGGCGATCATCACGCGCTGGCGCTGGCCGCCCGACAGCTCGTGGGGGTAGGCACCGAGCCGGCTCGCGGCATCGGGAATGCGAACGAGGTCGAGCAGCTCGAGCACCCGCTTGCGAGCGTGCGCATGCCCGAGCCGCTGATGATAGCGGATCGGCTCGGCCACCTGCTCGCCGATCGGATAGAGCGGATCGAGCGAGGTCATCGGCTCCTGGAAGATCATCGCCAGATGCCGGCCGCGGATGCGGTTGAGCGCGGTCGTGGAGAGGCCGAGGATCTCGGTGCCGCGGTAGCGGACGGAGCCCGACGCTGATCCGTTCTGGGCCAGCAGACCCATCGCGGCCATCATCAACTGGCTCTTGCCCGACCCCGATTCGCCCACGATCGCGATCGTCTCGCCGGCTGCGACCGTGAGCGACGCGCCCTTGACGGCCTCGACCTCGCCATCGGGAGTGCGGAAGCGGACCTGCAGTTGGCCGATCGCGAGGATGGGCGTCTCGTCCGGCATCGGCTCACCGGTCCTTGGGGTCGAGGGCGTCGCGCAACCCGTCGCCGATGAAGTTGAGCGCGAACAGTGTCGTCGTCAGCAGGATCGAGGGAAACAGCAGCATCCAGCTGGCGGACGGGATGCTCTTGGCGCCCTGCGCGATCAGCACGCCCCAGCTCGTCATCGGCTCCTGCACGCCGAGCCCCAGGAACGAGAGGAAGCTTTCCAGGATGATCACCTGCGGCACCAGCAGCGTCATGTAGACGACCACCGGACCCAGCGTGTTGGGGACGACGTGGCGCCAGAGGATGCCGGCCCGGCTGACACCGAGCGCTTCGGCTGCCTGGACATATTCCTGGCGGCGGATCGAGAGCGTCTGGCCCCGCACGATGCGGGCCATGTCGAGCCAGAGCACGGCGCCGACCGCCAGGAACATCAGCACGAAGTTCCGCCCGAAGAACACGACCAGCATGATGACGAAGAAGATGAAGGGAAGCGCGTAGAGGATGTCGACGATGCGCATCATCACGGCATCGACCCGCCCGCCGGCAAAGCCCGCGATCGCGCCATAGGCGACGCCGATCACGATCGCAACGAGGCCGGCGAGAAGGCCGATCGACAGGCTGACCCGGCCCGCGATCAGCGAGCGGGTGAACAGGTCGCGGCCATTGGCGTCGGTGCCGAACAGGAACAGATGGCGCTCGATGCGGGCCGCGAGCGTCATCGCGAGGCCGTCGCTCGAGCGCTCGATCACGCGGGTCGATTCCAGGCTCGCGGAGCGATCGAGATAGCGCACGACCCGCTCGTCGATCGGCTTTGCGGCTTTGACGCGGATGATGGCCTCGCCTCCCTGCTCACGCCAATCGACGAGGTCGAGGCGCGCCCGTTTCAGCGCGTCCCGCAGCGGAGCGTCGAGCCCGCCCTGGTGTGGGTAAGGATCGAGGCTCGCCGGCACCTTGACGAAGTCGGCATAGACCGCGTCGAAGGGATGCGGCGCCAGCAGCGGTCCGAGCAGGCAGGCGAGCGTCACCAGCAGCAGGTAGATCACGCTCGCGACCGCCGCGCGGTTGGCCTTCAGGCGCAGCCAGGCGTCCAGCCAGAGCGAGCGGCCAGCCATTGCCGCCTCAGCGTTGGGGGCGGCGGTCGCGACAGTCTCGCTAGTGTCCTGTCTCCGAAACACGCTCAACCTCGCAGTGTCCTCTGAAGCGTGTTTCGGAGATGAAAGGACACTAGCAACTCTATGATTCTAGTGTGGTTTCGCCTCGCAAATGCCATCCAGCATCCGCGGCTGGCTCGGAGATGGCATTTGCGAGACACCACACTAGTCATAACGGACCCGCGGATCGAGGGCGGCATAGAGGATATCGACGATCAGGTTGAGCACGATAGTGAACACCGCGATCACGACCACGGTGCCCATGACGAGTGTGTAGTCGCGGTTGAGCGCGGCCTCGACGAAATAGCGCCCGACGCCCGGGATCGCGAAGATCGTCTCGACAATGATCGAGCCGGTCAGCAACGCGGCGGCGGCGGGGCCAATATAGGAGACGGTCGGCAACAGTGCCCCGCGCAGCGCATGCCTCAGCACGACGGCGTAGCTGGGCAGGCCGAGCGCTCGCGCCGTGCGGATATGGTGCGAGCGCAGTGCCTCGATCATGGACGCCCGCATCAGGCGGGCGATCACGGCGATCTGGGGCAGTGCGAGGGTGATGATCGGCATCACCTTGTTGGCGAGTGCGCCATTCCCCCAACCCCCGATCGGAAGCGCGTGCAGCGTGAGCCCGAAAAAGAGCTGCAGCAGTGGCGCGATCACGAAGGTCGGAATGGTGGAGCCGGCGGTGGCGGCGGCAACGACGGCAGTGTCGGCAGCGCGGTTCTGGTTGAGGGCGGCGACGATGCCGAGCCCGCCGCCGAGCAGCAGCGCCAGCACCAGGGCGCAGGCCCCCAGCTCGATCGAGATCGGGAGGCCTTTGGCGAACAGCTCGTTCACGGTGAAGTCCGGCAGCACGTAGCTCGGGCCGAGATCGCCAGACAGGAGGCCTTGCAGATAGTCGACATACTGCACCCAAAGCGGCTCATCGAGCCGGTAGGTGCGCAGTAAATTCTTGAGAACCGTCGGATTGAGCCCCTTCTCCTGGTTGAAGGGGCCACCGGGCGCGACCCGCATCAGGAAAAAGCTGATCGTCACGATCACGAGCAGCGTCGGGATCGCAGTCAGCAGGCGGCTGACGACATAGCGCAACATGGCGTCGCCTCCTGGCGGCGGGCTCAGCCGGGTAGGCTGGCGCTGAGGCTAGCCCTTCGCCGGCCGAAGCCGAGCGCCCCGAATGCCGGGCTTGGCGAAGGGCTCAGCCCAGCCTACGCGAGCTTGCCGATGAAGGCGACACACTCGATCTCGACCAGCATCTCGGGCTCGGCGAGCGGCGCCTGGATGGTGGTGCGCGCGGGCGGGTCCTTCTTGAACACCTTTTTGTACTCGGAGTTCATGTCGGCGAAATACCGGATGTCGGAGAGATAGACGTTGCATTTGAGCACGTCATCGACGGTCGCGCCGGCGGCTTCCAGCACGGCGAGGAGGTTCTTCAGCACCTGCCGGGTCTGGGCCTTCACGTCCCCCTTGCCGACGAGCTTGTTGTCCTCGTCCCAGGCAACGAGGCCGGAGGTATAGACGAAGCCATTCGCCATGGTGCCCGACGAGTAGGGATAGTTCGGCAGCGGCAGATAGGCGAGGCTCTTTGTCTTGACGACCTTCTTGGGCATGGCGCTTCCTCGTTTGCTCATGGTTGTCAGCTCGTCGGTAGACTGCGCGCGCTTGCATGGCAAGCCGATCGCGGGGCCGGCCGTCCGCTCGTGTGTGGGGGTCGCGGCAGTGGCGGGTGGCGCGGTTTTCCAAGGCCTGTGACATGTGGAGCAGCGGCCCTCCGCGGGATCGCGTGTAGTCTCGCGGGATCACCGCAGCCCGATTTGGATAGATCATGAGCGAGACGTCGCCTCTTCGTGCATCGGCGGGCCTGTGGGGAGCGAGTGCTGCAGTGCTTGCCGCTCTTGCCATGGCAACGAACAACATCGCGGTGAATTTCGTCTACCGTTACGGCGGCAATGCCCAGACTATCGCGCTGCTGCGCTATGTCTTCGTCATGGCCGTGCTGCTGGCGATCGTGCCGCTCCTGCGCCAGCAGCAACCGTTCACCAGACGGGACCGGCTGCATGCGCTGGGCTGCGGAGCGGCGTCGGCGATCGGCTCGATCGGGCTGCTCAGCTCGTTCGCGCTGATCCCAGTGAGCCTTGCCATCATCATTGCCTACACCAACCCGATCCTGACCGCCCTCTTCCAGAGCCTGCTCGGGCGGCGGCTACCCGGGGGGCTGCAATTGCTTTGCCTGATCGTTGCCCTGGCCGGGGTCGCGCTCACCATCGGCATCGAAGCGTCCGGCGCGGACTGGCGAGGCATTGGCCTCGCCGTCCTCGCCTCGGTCGGCTTCTCTGCCAGCTTTGCCTGGAACGGCCATACGCTGCGCGCGGCGGACTCGAGCCTCATCACCATCTGGATGTCGGTATCGGGCCTCGCTACCGTCGCACTCTATGTGCTGGCGACGAACTCGTTCGTGCCGCCACCAGCGGTCGCCGCCGGATGGCTTGCGCTGCTGACCTCGTCGGCCTGCTTCTTGCTGGCGTTCTTCTGCATGTTCCGTGGCGTCAAACTGATCGGCCCTGCCCCGACTGCGATGATCATGAATGTCGAGCCGGTGCTGACCGTGTTGCTGGCGGCATCGCTGCTCGGCGAGCAGCTGACGCCGGTGCGCATTCTGGGTGGCGTGATCGTGCTCGGCGCGGTCGTCGCCTCGGAGTGGATCGAGCGTCATCGGCGGGCAGGGTGAGCTGTTGCCGCCTGCCGGTCCACCGGCCACCTACTGCTTGCGGATGAAGCGTGTCGGGTGCGCGTCCATCACATTGTCCTCGAAGCCCTCGAGCTTGGGGGAGATGAGGTTGTGGTAGGAGTAGAAGAGCAGCGGGATCTGGCCGTGATCGCGCGCAATATAGATCGCCTCGGCATCCGACAGCAGCTTGTAGCGCTTGGCCGCATCGGCTTCGCTCGAGGCCTGCGCCATCAGCGCCTCGAACTCGTCGTTGGCGTAGCCGGAATAGTTGTTGCCGTTGGTCTTCTGGCCGAGGCCGAGGAAGGTCTCGGGGTCCTTGTAGTCGGCAACCCAGGCCGCGCGGGCGATATCGAAATCACCGTGCTGCTCGAGGTGACCGTAGTGGGTCTTGGTATCGGTGTTGAGCAGGCTCACCTCGATGCCGAGCGGTTTCAACATGTCCTGGATGGCGACGGCGGTGTTCTTGTGGTTGTCGGAGGTGTTGAAGCGGATCTCCATCTTCAGCGGCTTGCCGGGCCCGTAGCCGGCTTCGGCCAGGGTCTTCTTTGCCTCCTCCTCGCGGTCGAGCTGGCTCATGGCCGCGTAGTCGAAGGTGCGGCTCTCATAGCCTGTCATTCCCGGCGGCACGAGCGAGTAGGCCGGGAACATGCTGTTGCCCCAGATCTTCTCCGCGAGCAGATCGCGGTCGATCGCCATCGAGATCGCGCGGCGGATCTTCAGGTTGCTCCAGGGCGCCTTCTCCAGCTTGAACGCATAGTAGTAGGTGCCGAGATAGGGGTTGATGTGGACCTGATCGCCGAACTTCGCGCGGATGTCGGCGATCTGCTCGAGCGGCATGTCGTCATTGCTGTCGAGCTCGCCGGCCTCGTAGCGCTTCAAGGCCGTCGAGCGGTCCTCGGTCGGGATGTAGTTGACGACGTCGATCTGCACATTGGCAGCGTCGTAGAACTTCGCGCTCTTGACCAGCTTGATGTGATCGTTCGGCACGAACTCGGTGAGCGTGTAGGCGCCGTTCGAGACGAGATTGCCGGGCTTGACGAAGTCGGCGCCGAGCTTTTCGACACTTGCCCGGTTGAGGGGATAAGTCGCCTGATGCGTGAGCATCTCGAGGAAATAGGGCGTCGGTCCTCTCAGCGTGATCTCGAGCGTTGCATCATCGATCGCCTTGACGCCCATGGTATCGGGGCTGGCCTTGCCCTGGTTGACCTCTTGCGCGCCCTTCACAGGATAAAGCATCGAGGCGTACTCGGCCGCGGTGGCTGGATCCTGCAGGCGGCGGAAGGCGAAGACGAAGTCGCCGGCCGTGACTGGCGAGCCGTCCGACCAGACAGCACCTTGGCGCAGCCTGAAGGTGTAGACGAGGTTGTCGGTCGAGACGGTCCAGCTTTCGGCGGCGCCAGGGATCAGGCTCGCCTTGGCATCGTAGACGACCAGACCGCTGAACAAGTCGCGCAGGATGTGCGCCTCGTAGACGGTCGAGGTCTTGTGCGGATCGAGGCTTTCGGGATCGGCGGAGTTGCCGCGGTTGTAGACGACCTCGGCGGCTGCGGCGAGCCCACCCATGGTCAGGGCGGCAATTGCAAACGCGAGGGTGCGCACGAGATGAAGCATTTTGTCCTCCCTTGGCTCCATTGGCCGGAACATCTCAGTCGAGCAATCTAGCGTGCTCGCAGGGGCAGTGCCAGCGTGAGCTCGTACTTCGCCGAGGATGACATTTCGCCCGCCTGCACTGCATCGAGTGGCATCGACGGGCAAGCGTTTGGCGCGGCTTCCAGCCGTTGTCCCGCAAATTGTCTCGACCAAGGCAGGATCGGGCTGGCTCGCCTCGAAGCCAGCCAGGTTGGGGGCAGCGCAAAGCTCGGTTCGACCAGTTGTGCAACTGCGCTCCGGGATCGGTGAGATGGTCCGACTTGTGTGGGGCAAAATGTCCAGCGGCTCGGTCTGGAATTGACTGTTCATTGCGATCGGATCTAGCCGGCTGGCGGATGATCGACTGCCACCAGTTTGGCAGCTGAGCATCAATTCCGTAGCGCGGAACACCACACCAGAGCGGTTGCGGGCTCGATCGAGCGCCAGATTGCGGGTTGACGCAACGTCGCCCAGAAGATCTGAGAGATCGCAATGCGTTGCCACATTCTCGTGGATATCCCTTACTGGCTCTTCCTGCGCTTTGTGAATATATGAGTGCTGAGGATCGCGAGTTACTGACCAGTTCGCTAGCGCCTAAGAAGCGTGAATCGACAGGTTGCGATATTATCAAAAAATCGGGGAAGGTGCTTCGGTGTTTTGGCTGGTAAAGCGATCTGAAACGGCTTGAATGCGCTAGCCATCGATCGATCAGCGGGTCGTGGGGCGCCGTCTTCACGATTATTTGAAGAATGGGCTTGCTATGAATGCGACGGCTGGGTAGTAAGCTAACAATCTATTCACTCTGGCGCCTGTCGTCAACAGGATCGATGCATTGCATCGGGCTAACTCCGGCGCCAATCCTTTCCAGCAACAAGCCAATCAGGACAGATCCGTGTCCGGATTGGGCGCTTGCGGAAAACACGACTGTACCAGCTCAGAAACGAGCTAATCTAACGGAAGGAATCGAAAGAATGCGGACGAGTGCCAGAGAACGCGACGACGACGATATCGAGGATCAGGCTGCTGCTGCCGAGCTGGTGGAGCTGACTGCCGATATCGTGTCTGCCTACGTCAGCAACAACTCGGTTGTTGCCGCGGACCTCTCGATGCTGATCGGTCAGGTGCATGAAGCGCTCGGCCGGGCGGTCGTGAATGGTGGCAGCGCTCCTCGTGAGGAGCTCAAGCCCGCCGTTCCGGTGAAGAAATCGGTGACGGATGAGTACATCATCTGCCTCGAGGACGGCAAGAAGTTCAAGTCCTTGAAGCGGCACCTTCGGACCCAGTACAACATTTCTCCCGAGGAGTATCGCGAGAAGTGGGGTCTGGCTCACGACTATCCGATGGTCGCTCCCAACTACGCGATCGCACGCTCTCAGCTCGCCAAGAAGATGGGCCTGGGGCAGCGCCGCAGGAAGTAGTCCGACTATCCCGGCGCGACAGTCGACGTCTGGCAGGCCAATCCTTCGGGGTCGGTCTTGCCGGCGCGATTGTCGCGCGGCTGCGCAATCGAGATCCGGCCAGCCAGGTGCTCAGCCCTGGCTGCCGCTGCCGGCAAGCGATCGAGCCGGACCCGATCTAGCAGCTCCCGATGGAGCAGCTCCCGGCGCTCGCTCCGATAGGCCGCGAGCAGCAGCGCGTGCCGGCTCAGATCGTAGGTCCAGGCCCCGTGCTGGCCGCGGCGCCGTTCGGCCCGCAACGCTCGCATCAACCGCAACACGATCAGCGACCGATCGCTCTCCTGCATTGCGGCGACCTCATTGGGCCACATGTTGACGAGGCGCGGCAGATCCCGGTTCCGTTCGTAGCCATGCTTGGAAGCGGTGGTCGGTGGGGAAAAGGCTCGGGGCGGCGCGGCTTTGACCGGTACTGCGCGTGCTGACATGGTTTTGCTCATGGACGTTGGGCTCGCCGTTCGATCGGAGCCCACAACCTCCCATGCCTGGCGACCGCGGGGATAAGTTTTCCTTCATTGTTTCTTCAGCTCGCTGAGAGATCACTTGGCGTCCTGCAGCGGTCCCATCTCCGGGTGGTCTGCTTCTTGCGTCACTTGGCCGGCCTAGCTTTGTCAGTCGTCTGTCATACGGTCGATCGATCTGATGCAGGATGCTGGGAGCCACGCCTCTGGAACCAGGGCTCGATCCGTGCGATTGCTTCCGCCACGTGTGCGAACTGACAGGCTCGGTGGTGCGCCCGGGAAGGGGCTGGGTGGCTTGGCACGCGGGGCTGATCTGCTGCGAGTTTGGGTCGTCGTCTGGAGTGCTGCTCGCCAAGCGCGCCACTCCCGCAGTCAATCCTCGACCGGGTCCGACAAAGCGATGAATACTCGGTTCGGTCTTTCGGTCTCGCTCGCGCTGCTCGATCAGGCCATCCTCAGCGCCTTCAACCTTGGCCTCAATCTGGCCCTGATCGCTCTCACTGGGCCCGAGGAGTTCGGCCGTTTCATCCTGGCGAGCACTCTCATCCTGATTGCAGCTTCACTGCAGAATGCGCTCGTCGCGGCTCCGATCTCGGTGCTGCTGCCGGGACGAGCCGGCGAGGATCAGCAATCGCTGCTGACCATTGTGGGCTCGTTCGATCGGCTGCTCCGGCTGGCTGCTTCGATTGCGGCTGCCGCGATCTGCGCCTTGAGCGATTCGAGCCCGTTGTTCCTGTGCGCGGTCGCAGCGGCGACGTTTGCGACGCTCAGCCGGGAAACCGTCAGGGTCATACGCTTTGCCCACGAGCGGGCGATGAGCGTGCTCTTGCTCGATGCCGGCATGGTTGCGTGCGCAGTGCTGGTGTCGGCACTCCTCTGGAAGTTTTTGCCGCCGACCACGGCACTGCTTGCCGGTACGGCCGTGGGCAATGCCGTCGCGCTTGTGCTGCTGGCCCCGCGCGAGCTTCCGCACCGGCTCGGCCTGCGCGAGACTTTTGTGCTTTATCGCCCCTACTTCGTCGATACGCGCTGGAGCCTTGCCGGCGTGACGACGACTGAGCTGCAGCGCCGCTTCTATGTGTTCGCGCTCGAATTCTTTCGCAGCACGGTCGTGCTTGCCTCCGTGCAGGCCGGTCGATTGCTGCTCGGCCCGATGGCGCTCGCCGCGGCTGCGCTCGGACGTGTTGCGCGGCCGGCCATCGCGCGTGCGTTTGCCGAGGGCCGCTCGGACAAGGCCAAGCAGCTGCTGTGGGGCTGTCAGAGTTTCGTCGTGGCGATCATGATGGTCTATTTCGGCGCGCTCTATTTTGCCTGGCCGCTGCTCGAATCGTGGATCTTCAAGGGGCGCTACGTGGACATCGAGCAGATGACGCTCGCCTGGTCCGTGCATGCCTTCATCAGTGTCTCGGAGGCTAGCCTCGCGATGTTCCTGCAGGCGGCCTATCGGCTGAAGGAGCTGGCCTACATCACGATGATTGCCGCATCGGTGTCCTCGCTGCTGCTGCTTGGGCTGACCCTCGATGTTGCTCCGATCTACGCTGTGGTTGCGGTGATCGTGGGCGAGGTGATCGTGCTCGTTCTCACCATCAGGCTGGTCTGGCGCGTGCTCGCACGACTGACGCCGGATGTTTCAGCTGCAACCGGACCGGATCATGCCGGCAGCCAGTGATCGCGCAGCCACGCGCAATCGACGCGCGCACAACAACGGCAACGCATTGGCCTCGAGCCCCATCCTCGGGCTGATTGCGCGCTCGTCGATCATTGTTCCAGCGCTCGTGCTCGCCTTTCCCGTGCTCGTCTGGCCGCTGATCGAGGGCCCCGGATTGCCGCCCGATGGCGCCAATCTACCGGTGATGCCGACCTCGGAGCCGGGCGCGCTCAACCGGCTCTACTTTCCACCTCTCTTCCTATGGGCATTCATTGGGTTCCTGGCCGCCTCGCGCGAGCGGCTGAAGGGGTTGTTCGAGCCGGCGATGCTGCTGCTGGTGCTGATCCTGCTGTGGGCGGGGACGACGGCCATCTGGTCGCTCGACTTCACGCTCGTCACGCGCCGGGTTTTCCTCCAGATCACCATCGTCGGCGCCATGCTGATGCCGGTGCTGGTGGCACGGCGGGTGGAGCAGATCCTCGATCCGATGCTGGTGCTCGCCTGGGTCGTCACGCTCGCCAACCTGGCTGTGGTGCTGACCTCGCCACCGGGGCCGCTGGGGCACGAAGGCATTTACCCGCAAAAGAACTATTTGGGCGCCGTGATGGGCGGGATCGTCCTGCTCGGCTTGCCGCGGCTGCTGGCCGGACGTGCCTGGCAGCGGATCGCATGCGCTGCGCTGATCGTGCTCGCGCTCGGCATTCTCTTGCTCAGCAAGTCGAAAACCTCGCTTGCGCTTGCCGTGATCGCGCCGGCGCTCGGAGTGGTGCTGCTGGCGGCGTCGAGGTATCTGCGCATCACTCCGGCAATCGCGATGCCGGTGTTCGGTGGGCTCTGCTACGGCATCTATCAACTCGGCGCCCACGCCCATCTATGGGATTTCAACAGCTTCGCGACTGTCGTGTTCGGCGATCCGACGCTCACGAGTCGGACCGATATCTGGGCTTTCGCGATCAAAATGATCGAGCGCAAACCTTGGTTCGGCTGGGGCTATGAAGCTTTCTGGGGTATCAGCTTCGAGGCGCCCAGCGTGCGCGAGGCGCCCGGATTCGTCGCGAAGATGCCGCACGCCCACAACGGCTACCTCGACGCCATCCTGCAAATGGGTGTGGTCGGGTTCGTGCTGTTGATGGCGCTGCTGCTGGCGGCCTTGCACGCGACCCACCGGCTGGCGAAGCGTGAGCCGTTGATGGCCTTCTTTGCGCTTGCCACGATCGTGTTCGCGATCGGACACAACTTCCTCGAGTCCACCTGGTTTCATGGCTTCAACATGATCTCCATGCTGTTCGTGTTGACGATTGGCCTGGGTGCCCGGTCGGGAGGACGCACACCATGAGGCGGGTGACGATCGCGATCGCGTCAGCCGGGCGGGCGTCGCTGTTGCGCACGCTCGATTCGCTTGGCCGGCTCGAGCACGCCGAGCCCACCAGTGTCGATGTCGTCGTGGCGGATGACGATCCTGGCGGCGCTGCCGGGGGAATGCTCGCAGGCCGCACATGGCCGATGCCGGTGCGGGTGGTGAAGGTTGGTGCGCGCAACATCTCGCACGCACGCAACGCCTGTCTCGAAGCGGCGACCGGCGAATGGCTGGCCTTTGTCGACGACGACGAATGGGTTGCCCCGGACTGGCTCGAGCGCATGTTCGCGGCACTTCGCGATTGCGAGGCGGATTGTGTCTTCGGCCCGGTCTTTCCGCAGTATCCGGAGGGAACGCCCGATTGGCTGGTGCGCGCCAATCCGCTCTACGTCGATTGGGGTGCGCGTGGCAGGCTGGTCGAGACCGGCCGGACCGGGAATGTGCTGATGCGCCGCGAGGCCGTCGAGCGCGCGGGCCTCAGGTTCGATCCCCAGCTCGGCGCCAGCGGCGGCGAGGATACGGAGTTCTTCCGCGCGCTCGGGCGCTCGGGTGTGCGCATGGTCGTCACCGACGACGCGCGGATCTGGGAGGAGGCGCCCGCCGACCGGCTGCGGCCCTCGTATCTGCGCCGCCGTTCGCTGCGCAAGGGGCAATCCTACGCGCGCTTCCGGCTGCGCGATATCGGTGGCGCGCATCTTGGGAAGGCGCTGTTCTTTGCGGACGCTCTTGCCAAGACCGCGGTCGCAGCAGCAGGCGCTGCCGCGATCCGGCCGTTCGATCGGGCGCGCTCGCTGCAATGGGCGTTGAAGGGCTGGATGAATGCGGGCAAGCTGCGCGAGCTGCCAGGTTGGCCGCTGCCGCGCATGTACTGACGATCTACTGCGGAGCCGATCGTGTGCCTGGATTCTCCCCCGGAGCAATCCGTCCCATGACCCAGACCCGCAATCCGTGTGCCGCCTACAGCGAGGCGCGACTCGCGGCGGTCTATGATCCGCTCAATCCGCCGGGCGAGGACCACCGGTTCTATCTGGAGCTGGCGGGCACCCTGCCGCTCGCCGTGCTCGACATCGGCTGCGGTACCGGGCGGCTCGCGGTCGAGCTTGCGCGGCGCGGTCATCGCGTGACCGGCGCCGACCCTTCGCCCGGCATGCTCGGCATTGCACGGCGCCGGACGGGCGGCGAGCAGGTCGCATGGGTCGAGGCGGGCGCGGCGGGCCTGGCGCTGACGCAGCGCTTCGATCTGATCGTGATGATGGGGCATGCCTTCCAGGTGCTGCTCGAGGATAACGACGTCCGGACGGCACTCGCCAATCTGCGCCGGCATCTGGCGCCGGGTGGGCGGCTCGCCTTCGAGACCCGCAATCCGCTGGTGCGCGAGTGGGAGGACTGGATACCGGAGAGGTCGCGCGAGACCGTCGAGGTGCCGGGAGAGGGGCCGGTCGAGGCCAGCTTCGACATCCTGCAGGCCGTGGGCGAGCTCGTCACCTTCCAGACGCGGTTCCGCTTTCCCGACGGCGAGCGCGTGGCCGTCCCGCACACCTTGCGGTTCATCAGCAAGGCGCGGCTGGCGCAGCTCCTCGCCGAGGCAGGATTTACCGGCGTCACCTGGTACGGCAACTGGGACCGCAGCCCATCCGCCGTGACGGCGCCCGAGATCATCGTGATCGCGGGGTGATGCTTGCTCCGCAGCGCTCACTTCCGCTTGGCGGCGCGGCGGCGCCAGCGTTTGCTTGCGGCCTGCAGGATCCGCCGGTGATCGAAGGCCAGCTCCTGGCCCTCCCAGTCGGCGACCCACTCGGCTGCGGCAGCGTCATCGCCAGCCATGGGCTGGCCCTCGACCTCGGCGAGGTAGGCCAGGCTGACGGTCGGCCCGCGCGGGTCGCGGCCGGGCTCGGAATAGACACCGATCAGCGTCACCTTGCCTGCCGCGAGCCCCGTTTCCTCCAGCAGCTCGCGCCTGCACGCATCCTCGACCGTCTCGCCGAGATCGACGAAGCCGCCGGGCAACGCGTAGCAACCGGCGAACGGGGAATGCTTGCGGCGGATCAGCAGCACGCGGCCCTTCGCATCGAAGGCGACGCAGTCGACGGTCAGGAGCGGTGTCACGGGCCGGGGCATCGAGCGATCCTATGCCATATGTCCGCAATGCCGTCAGCAGCCGGCAAAGCCTGGCGCGCCCGTGCGCCGCGCAGCTGGCGAACCGGGTACAGCTTACGTCGGATGGCAAGCCCTACCTTGAGCCGGTCGAGGGCGCGTTCGGCGCCGATATCGACTATGCCATGCTACAGAAGATTTACGGCACCGCGTCCGAGCGCGCGAAGGGGCGTTACAGCCCTGCCGGGTGCATCCGGTGCGAGACGATGATCATCGAGGGCAAGCCCGATCCCAGGCACATTTCGGCCAGCAGCACCGAGCGTCAGAACCTCACCATGCGCATGCAGATGCGCCGATTCACGCGCCTCACCAACGCCTTCCCGAAGAAGCTCGAGAACCATGCCCACATGGTTGCGATCTATGCCGTCTGGTACAATTGGCTCCGCATTCACAAATCGCTCCGCGTGACGCCCCAAGACCTATCAGAAGGCATCATCTAGGCAGCCCTAGGCCGCTGTAGGTCGAATTCGAACTCAAGCTTGTCAAAGGCAACGAAGGGAGCTTTCTTTTTGTTGATCTCTCTCAGCTCGATCAATCCTAGCCCCACCATCGTTCGCAGTGTCCTAGATAGATTAGATTTTGCTCTTCCTGACAACTCCGCCAGCTCAGTTACTGATTCTGGCTTAGAATTCCTGATAATTTCGAGCAATAACATGTTTTCGTCCGAGAGTATTTTTGCCAGCGATTGAAGGGATGAAACCCAAAGCTTAGGCATGTTTGGGGCAATCTTCTTGCCTCTCGCAATCTCTAGCGTGATGCGTTTGACGAATTCGCGCGGCGCGATTCCGATGTGCAGTGTCCGTTCATTCCTCATGCGATGCCCTCCTCAGCGAGGATTGTTTCAACGTCAGCCCAGAAATCCTCGAGAAGCTGTACCGGTGACACGTACCTGTAGGATTCGACACGGTCTCCGCGATGGCGGTGGTCGAACCCGCACAATGCCCGCTGGCGCGATCGACGCGCTGGCCCGCTAGTGTCCCGACGCATTCATTTGGTACCCGTCTTCCCGGACGCCGCCGTCGTGTCGGAGGCACGCCTCCGGCGTGACGGCGGCGATCCGGGATCCAGGGGCCAATGGCAAGGCCGTGCCGCGGGACTCCTGGACCCCGGCTCGACCTTTGGTCGGCCGGGGAAGCGGGTACTTTTTGATTGTGCCAGAACACTAG